>JAFZRK010000106.1 GCA_017619905.1 Bacillota bacterium | reverse complement strand
GCGGCCTTTGCCAGCCATTCCTCCGTCTGCTTTTCGGAAGAAGCGATCTCCTGACGGAGCTCTGCCAGCTCTGCCAGACGGCGGTCCTCAGCTCCTGCTGCGTCCGTTGCGGCCTGCTTAAGTATCTGCAGATCCCTCTCCAGTATGGCGGCGCGCAGGTCGGATTCTCTTATTACGTCCTCCGCTCTGTGCTTTTCGTCCGCGGCGCCCTGAATGTCTTTTTCCGCCTTTTTAAGCTCCGTTTCCGCGCGGTCGAGCTTTTTCCCAAGCTCCGCGGTTTCGGCTCTCAGAGCGTCTGTTTCGGCCCTTCTGGACAGTATGTCGGCGGTGTTCGTCTTGAAGCTTCCGCCCGTGATGGCTCCTGCGGCGTTTATGACTTCGCCCTCCAGAGTTACGAAGTGGTGAGGTCCCTTGTTGGACGCGGACATCGCTATCGCGTCGTCCAGTCCGTCCACCACGACCACGTTGCCCAGGACGTAATCGACTATTATTTCGCAGCCCTCTTTTATGGACACTATGTCCGAAGCAAGTCCCAGGAAACCCTTGCGGTCCTTAAGATCTTTGACTGAGAGCGGCGGCTGCACCTTAAGGTCCGCAAGCGGCAGGAAAGTAAGCCGGCCGGCCTTGTTCTTCTTCAGGAGCTCCACGGATTCCTTCGCGGACGCGTCGTCCTTGCAGACTATGTTCTGCAGCTTTCCGCCCAGCACCGTCTCTATGGCTGTCTCGTAGCCATTAGGCACGCGGAGCAGTTCGCCCAGCGTTCCGATTATTCCGGCGGGCTTCTTCGCCATGAGGAACTTTACGGCTCCTCCGTAGCCCTCGTAGGCCTTCTCCAGCTCTTCCAGAAGGTTGAGCCGCGCGTTGGCGTTTCCTATGGCCAGCTTTATGCTCTGGGCCTCTTCCGCGCAGCGGTCCCTGCGGTCTTCCGCCCTGTTCTGCGCAAGGAGCGCGTCCTTGAGCCGCTTATCGTTCTTTTCGCCGGAGGACTTTATCTCCGCAAGCTCTTTTTCCGCGGCGGCCGTCCTGTCGGCAAGCTCTTTGTCGTTTTTATCCTTAAGACCGGACTCTTCCTCCAGACGGGCGGCTCTCTTCACCAGAGTCTCCCTAAGACCGGACATGTTCTCCGCGGATGCGCGGGCGCTCTGCAGCTTTCCGGAGATGTCGAACAGATCGTTCTTTCCGGATGCCAGCTGCGCTTCCTTATCCTCCAGCGCCTTCTGCGCCGCGGCGCTCGCGCCGCGCTTCTCCTCCAGCTGCGCTGCCAGGTCCTGCGCCTCTTTTTCCGCCTCGGCCAGCTGCTGCACGGTCTGGGCGGACGACGCGCCTTCCTTCTCCGCCTTTTCGGCAAGAGCAGCTATCTCCGCAAAGAGACGTTCCTCGTCCCTTTCCAGAGACGCAAGACGTTCTTTGTTTATCTCTTCCCTGCCGGAGATGTCGTGGATCTTCTCCGCGGCGGCAAGCAGTCCGTCCCTGAGCTCTCCGAGCTTTTCCTCGAGCCGGGCGATCTTCTCCCTCTGCTCCCTGAGTCCGGACTCGGCGTCTGTCCTGTCGGCTTCCAGCTTCTCCACCTGACCGGCCAGTTCCGCCAGTTCCTCCTCCACGGCTGCGGTCTTTGCGTCCGCGGCTTCTATGTTCTTAAGGATGATATTGATCTCTATATCCTTGTATTTGTCTTTAATTTCAAGGTATTCCGTCGCCTTGCGGGAATCCTCCTCCAGACCCCCTATGCGGCTCTCTATCTCGTTTATTATATCCGTCACGCGTGACAGATTGATGACAGCCGCCTCCAAGCTCTTTTCCGTCTTTTCCTTCTTGGTGCGGTACTTTACGATGCCCGCGGCCTCCTCGAAGATCTCGCGGCGGCGCTCCATCTTGTTGCTTACTATGTCCGAGATCTTGCCCTGGCCCACCATGGAATAGCCCTCTACGCCTATTCCGGTGTCCATTATGAGCTCGCGGATGTCCTTGAGCCGGCAGGGACGGCGGTTGATCATGTACTCGTTGTCGCCGGAGCGGTAAGCCCTTCTGGTGATGCCCACCTCGGTAAAATCAATGGGAAGGGAATGGTCCGTGTTGTCTATTACCAGCGTAACTTCCGCCATGCCCTTGGCCTTGCGGCTCTGTGTACCCGAAAAGATGACCTCCTCCAGTTTGTCGCTCCTGAGGGACTTGGGGCTCTGCTCGCCCAGCACCCAGAGTATTGCGTCGGAGATGTTGCTCTTTCCGCTTCCGTTGGGGCCCACTATGCAGGTGATGCCCTCGGTGAATTCTATTGTTACAGGATCTGCGAAGGATTTGAATCCGTTCAGCTCGATTCTCTTAAACTGCACTCTCTGCCTCCAAACGCTCCAGCGCCGCCTTTGCTGCCTGCGCCTGAGCCTGCTTCTTAGTATGACCTTCTCCCCGGCCGAATACCTGTCCGTCTATCAGGACCGCGGCTGCGAACGATTTGTCGTGGTCCGGGCCGCTCTCGCCGGTTATCTTGTAGACTATGTTCTGATGTCCGTGCTTCTGGCAGAAGATCTGAAGGTCCGTCTTGTAGTCCGCGGGAAGCATGCCTTCCGCCGCCGCCTCCAGAGTGCGGCCTAAAAGCCGCATTACCAGCTCCGAAGCCGCCTCCGGTCCTCCGTCCAGGAACACCGCGGCTATGACGGCTTCCGCCGCGTCCGCCACGATGGAGATGCGGGTCTTTCCACCCTTGTTCTCCTCGCCGCGCCCCAGCCGTATGAACTCGTTGAGGCCTATGTCCGAGGCCGCCTTGCCAAGCGCGCCTTCGCAGACTATCTCCGCCCTGAGCTTGGTGAGGTAGCCCTCGTTGCGGTCCGGGAAACGCTTAAAAAGCTCCAGCGCCATCACTGCATCCAGAACTGCGTCGCCCAGGAACTCCAGCCGCTCGTTCCCCTTGCGGCTGTCGCCCAGATAATCGTTGGCATACGAACTGTGAGTAAGGGCGCTCTCCAGGAGCGTCTTGTCCTTAAAAACGTAGCCGATAACTTTTTCTGCTTCAGCATATAACATATCACGTTATTTTATCATATATATACAGGAAAAGCAATTTTAAAGCACGCATGCCAAAAACCCGGCGAGGCCGGGTTTTCAACGCTTTTCGGGTCGTGAAGAACGTGTGTCGAAAAATTCACAATCGCTACTGGGTCTTGCTGCGGATGTTGACCACGCGCCACGCGTCTTCGTACTTTACAAGGTAGATGGTGCTGTTGAAGGTCTGGGGCTTTTCCTTGCCCTTCACCTTTATGTGGTACTTGATGTGCCCGTCGAAGCTCACCGCGTCGTCGCTGTACTTGATGACGTTGGTGACGCCTTCGTCAGAAAACGCGGGGTTCATTATGACGTGGTCGGACACGAAGGTTATGTCCACGTTGGTAGCCCATGCGTACGCGAAGTTGTACTGCTCGGAATCTTTTATGAAGTTGGGCTCAAGAGTGTTGAAGCCTCTCTTTCCGCCTGCAAGATCGTTCTGCATGAACTTCATCCATTTCTGTATAAAGTCGATGGCGTCAAAGTCGCAGCCCGCGGCCTCCAGGGAAGCGCATTCCTCGTATCCGAGGCCCAGCTTTATATTGCTGCTCATCTTGAACGAAACGTTCTTGCCGCCGTCGGTTATGCGAAGATCAGGCCACCCGGTAAGGTTGCTCAGGACGTATACGCTCTCGCCCGGGAGCTCCACGTAGTTTCCGGCGTCCTTAAAGCCCTCCGCGTAGGAGATCTTGTCCGGCTGGATGTGCTTGCCGCCAACGTGCACGGAGTATTCGTTGGGCACAGTTATCTCCACAGTCAGCAGCGACTTGTCCTCCGTGGGGATGAACCCTTTGAAGTCCATGATGCCGTAGTTGAAGATGCCGAGCTTGTTTACAGCTTCCACCTTGCGTATCTCAGCACTGAGGATCAGCTGATCCTCCTCGTTGTATATGTTATAGATATCCGAGTTAGGCACCTTCTTAAGAGTGAACGCGCCGCTCTTGAAGAACTCCCTCACTCTTCCGGAGAAGTCTCCGGACTCCAGCTCCCTGTTGTAGCTGAAGAGCTTGTCTATCTCGTCGTCGCCCATGGCGGTGATGCGGTCGGTAACTATCTGTGGAACGTGGTTGGACTGCATCTCCTTGAGCGTTCCGTTTACGTAGAACACCGCGTAGACGCCCAGCCCCAGCAGGACCACTATCCATGCCAGCAGGAAAATGCGGAAGGCCTTGCTCTTCTTTTTCGGCTCTGATGTTTTTACTCTTGCGTGTTTCATGGCCATCCTCCTATCTCACGAGAAAACCGGTAGGAATACGCCACGAGGACGATTCGTAGTAAAGAGTGACGCTGTTTCTGAGCCACTCGCCGTCATAATACATGCAGGTGGAGGAGCCGCCGTCCAGGTTGGCGGCGTTTACCGCGCCGTAGGACATCATGATGTCTATGAGGTCCGAAGCGGTGGCGCCCAGGTGTCCGTTGGCTCCGCGGCCGTCCGTCACCAGAAGCAGCATCCTGCCGTCCGCCGTCTGGCCTATGGCCGTGCGCGGATTGGCTCCGGAACCCATGCCTCCGTTGAGTTCTCGCGGCTGACCGTTTATGACGAGCTTTACGAAGTGGTTGTTCTTGTCGCTGCTCTCCTCCTGGAAGCATACGGCGTCGCGTATCTTCTCGTCCTTGAGGATCTGCCTTATCTCCGCCTCGGACTTGCCGCTGATATCTATGACCTTAAAGATGTTGTCCTCGGAGATGCCTATGAGCACCAGGCCTCGTATGCCCAGATTGCTCATGTTCTGGATCTTGCCTTCGCTGACCACGACGCCGTAGGGGTGTCCGCCCCTGTTCATGTCGGCGTCGTAGAGGCCGCCGTTTATTCCGCCGGTGGCTTCGTAGGAGTTGACCAGCTTATCCAGTTCCTTTCCGTAGGTGCCCCACGGATAGGTGGTGCCCACGAAGACTCTGGACGGGTCGTTGACTATCATCATTATCGCGGAGTAGTTGTCGCCTTCTATCCTGTCGATCTTGATCTCGCTCATGTCGAGCTCGTCGTTGAAATCGATAAGATCCGGGTCCGTGTCTTCCTCTATGGCGCCCATGGCGTTTGAGTCCACTATCGCCTGGATCTCATCCGCGGGCAGGAAAAGACCGACGGCCCATTTCATGTTGCCGGTCTCCAGCAGGGTCGTTACGAAGAGCTTTCTTGCCTCAGGCGACGGTCCTTTGACTATCATCGTGACGATGACGACCACCGTTGCCAGAAGCAGCAGGAGCGTAACGCCCAGCGTGGCGAAGAACCTTCCTATTCCGCGGCCCGGCCTGCGTATGCCGGAGAGCACTATGAACAGGATGAGCGCCGCCAGGAGCACTCCGCCTATTATCACTATAGTTCTGGTTAAAAAATCCATCTGTGAATACTGTTCCTCTAACCTCTTTTGATCAAAAACAAAATATGATTTATTTATTATACCTCAAACGTATTCTATGTTCAATCTATTATAGCGGTATTGCTGCACAGGTGCGGCATAACAGCAAAATAGCTTTTTTTACACGGTTTTAAGCGCTCTGCGGCAATTGATACAGTACCCCTGATTTGATATACTTTATTCACTCTGATAGATTAAAAAACGCCTTCTGACGAAGAGAAAGGCCCCTCGAATGGCAAACGATTCCGCGCTGAGCCACGGAGCGCGCACATACAGCACCGGGACTCTTATAAAACGCTATTTCCCCTACCTCAGCAAATACAAGGGACTGCTTCTGCTGGACCTTCTGTTTGCGTCGCTCACCACGCTCTGCGACATATTCCTGCCCATGATAATGCGCTCGCTCACCAACTCCGCCGTGGGCAACGGCCCGGCG
>JAFZRK010000105.1 GCA_017619905.1 Bacillota bacterium | reverse complement strand
TTGAAGGCTTCCTCCGAAACGCCAAAGCCTACGTCGACGCCCATCCCGACCAGCCGCCCCTGGTGACGATCAACGCCTGGAACGAGTGGTCCGAAGGAAGCTGCCTCGAGCCCGACACCTGGTACAAATATGGCTTCCTGAAGGCCGTGAAGAGGGTATTCAAGTAGGGACTTGGCCGTTATCGCACTCGTTCCTTCATTCCGGAAGACTGGTGCGAAAGTTCGGGGCGATCCGCCCACAGAGGTGCAAAACAAGGTCATTTTGCACCTGACACCCCCATTTTTCCGGCCCCGAGGTGCAAATAAGGCCTGTTTTGCACTTCGCCGCGGCCAGAAAAAGAAAAAAGCACTCACGTCTCCGTAAGTGCTTCATTTTTAATGGTGAGGATATTCAGATTTGAACTGAAGACCTCTTGCCTGTCAAGCAAGCGCTCTAAACCAACTGAGCTATACCCTCGATTGGACTGCAAAGGTAGTCATTATTTTGTTATTTGCAAAAATATCTTTGCCTTAAGCCTTATTATCTTGATGCAGGACCGATGCGGACGACGTCCGGGTGGTCGGGATTATCTTCAATAAACGGAAAAATGCTTATCTTTGACGCCACAAATGTTTTAACACTAATCAAGACTTACACCTAATGAAAAAAACTGTTTTGTTAATCCTCAGCATCCTCGTGTGCATGAGCACTCTGGCTCAGGAAGAAAAAGAGATGAAGACCGGCTGGAGCCTCGGCGTCCTGCCCACCGCCACCTATTCCGTGGACAATGGCTTCCAGGCCGGCGCTTTCGGGGATGTTTATTATTACGGAGACGGTTCCACCTATCCGGATCCCCTCCACAAGATCAGCTGGGAAGCCTCTTACTTCACCCACAGCCACCGCATGCGCCTGTACCTGGCCTACGATTCCAAGTACCTGATCCCCAACATGCGCATCAACGCGTCCCTCACGTATGTGGATGACCCGCTGTACAGCTTCTGGGGCTTCAACGGCCCGGCTTCCGTCCAGAATTATGACATCTGGTTCAACCGGGACATGAGCTACGGGGGCAAAAACGTAAACTACTACGGCATGAGCCGCAAGATGCTCCGCGGCCTGGCCAACGTGCAGGGACAGATCGTCCCCCACCTCAACTGGGCGGCCGGCATCAACTACTGGAACTGGCAGCTGGGAGACATGCGGGACAACGGGGTGACAGACAAGGCCACCGGCGACAAGGCGTACTACAACACGGACCTGACCCTCTTCAAGACCTATCAGCATAACGGGATCATCAAGGAAGAGGAAGCCAAAGGCGGCATGGCCCTGGAGCTCAACGCCGGTCTGGTGTACGATACCCGCGACATGGAAGCGGCGCCCAACCGCGGCATCTGGGCAGAAGCCTACCTGAACGGCAACGTGCTGGGCCAGCGCTATCTGAAGGCCTGCGCCTATTTCCGCAACTACCTCAGCCTGCCCATCCATTTCATCAAGGCCGGACAGCCCGTCTTCGCCTATCGCCTGGCCTGGCAGCAGACCATCGCCGGTGAGACGCCGTTCTACATGATCCAGAACGTGCCGCTCCTGGTCCAGCGCAATATGATCTCCGAGGGATTCGGCTCGTCCAACACCATCCGGGGCCTGCGGGAGAACCGCGTCCTCGCGGAAGGACTCGCCTGGGTCAACACGGAATTACGCGTCAAGCTCGTGAGCTTCAAGCTCCTCAACCAGTACTTCTACCTGGCCGTGAATCCGTTCTTTGATGCCGGAGTCATCACCAAGCAGTACAGGTCTGCCGAGCTGGCGAAAGCGGCGCTCGACGGGAAGCTCTACGAGTCCAGGCTGGTCGAGTTGGGCCAGTCCCCCCTGATCTACGACACTTCCAAGGCCGGGAACGTGATCTACAGCGGCGGCGCGGGCCTTAAACTCGCGATGAATCAGAACTTCATCATCTCAGCCGAATACGCCAAATGTTTCGTCTCCGACCTCAGCGCGGATCCTTGGATCGGAATTGGAATCAATTATCAGTTCTAGACCCGTTGAAGAGGGCCTCGAGACCTGAGACGATGCGCACGACATCCTTCGTGCGGCCTTCGAGGTAGTAGCCGGCGCGGTCGCGCGTGAAGGTGATGCGGTCCTCGAAAAGCAACTTCAGAAAACGCTGGAGGGGGGATTTGAGCCGGAAGCTCAGGTCCTCCCCTTCTTCCTTTTCCACTTCGTAGCCGCGGCCGGCCATGTAGTGCACGATGCCGGGACGGATCTCGTCGTAGGAGCCGGGGATCACGACGCCGCGCTTGCAGAAGCCGAAACGGGGATAGATGGCCGAAACGGCCAGGAACATCAGGGCGATCTGCCAGACGGAGTTCCAGCCGTTGCGGAACATCTGGGTGATATCTTTCTCGACGACGCCGGCCAGCGCCAGGACCAGCAGGATGAGGGCCATCAACACCGTGATGAAGACGAAATATTTGAGGACGCGGAAGATGTATTTCATAGGCGTAAATATAATAATTTTCAATTTGTGTACGAAATTTGCTAATTTTACCCCGTTATTGTAAAAGACAACGCTATGGCATACAAAGAAGATCCGCTCGAGCGGCTGGACCGCGAAGAAAGAGAAAGGAAGGAAAGGAATACGGACCTGCGCAAGGTCATGTACGCCCTGATCGCCGTCGCGGCGCTGCTCGCGGCCGCGCTGGCCTACATCTGGATCCAGAAGAGCAGTCTCGTCAAGGAGCTGGAAGTCGAAAAGCAGGACCTCACGGAGCAGATTGTCGCGCTCCAGGGAGACTACGACAACCTCTCTTCGGACTATGATACGATCAATTCCCAGCTGGATTCCTCCCGCGAGGAGGTCGCCCAGCTCGTGGAGCGCATCAAGAAGACCGAAGCCACCAACCGCGCGCAGATGCGTCAATATGAGAAGGAACTCGGCACCCTGCGCAGCATCATGCGCAACTACATCACGCAGATCGACTCGCTCAACACCCTCAACCACCAGCTGACGGCCGACGCCGCCGCGGCCCGCAAGGAAGCCGCCGAGTCACGCAAGGCCAACAAGGAGCTGACGCAGCAGGTCGAGAACCTCAGCGGACAGGTGGCGGCCGGTTCCGTGCTCAAGGCCCGCGGCATCCGCCTGGAGGCTTACAACAGTACCGACAAGGTCACCGACCGCAGCAGCCGTGTGGTGCGCATGCTCACGACGCTCTCCCTCGTGGAGAACGACCTGGCCCCGAAGGGACCGGTCCGCGTCTACATCCGCGTCAAGGACCCGGAGGGCATCCTGCTGACTAACGGCAACCAGGTCTCGTTCGCCTACCAGGGTTCCTCAATGCCGGCTTCCGCGTCGCGTGAAGTCGATTACGAGGGCAAGGAGGTCGAGCTGAGCATCTACCTCAACGACATCCCGAGCTACGAAAAGGGCATCTACACCGTCGAGGCTTACACCAAGGACAGTTTCCTCGGCAGCGCCGAGGTCCTGCTCCGGTAACGGACCGCGGATGATCTACCTGCACGTCCCTTTCTGTAAAAGTTTCTGCGCCTACTGCGACTTTTATTCGGAGGTCTGTCCTGCGAATGAGTCCGCCCGGGCGCAGAACCTTTTCACGGACCGGGTCTGTGCGGAGATCGAGGCCCGGCGCGCGGAGATCGAAGCCGCCGGCGGCCTGAAGACCCTCTATGTCGGCGGCGGCACG
>JAFZRK010000104.1 GCA_017619905.1 Bacillota bacterium | reverse complement strand
GAAGAGGAAGCCAAGGGCAAGGCGGAGGCAGAAGCCGAAGCAGCCAAGGCAGCGGAAGCGGCCGGTAAGGCGTAACACAGGGGGACGGTCCCGAAGTTTCGGCCAGTACAACTGATAATGCAGAACTCCCGGAGCGATCCGGGAGTTTTTTGCGTGGCGGAAAACTGCTGGAGCGGGAAGCAGGAGCCGGCGTGTCCGGTCAGTCAGGATAGCTAATGATCTTTGGTCAGTTCGGATGATTTGCGGTGTTGCGGATGGAGTTGTTGACGGTTTTTCGGTCAGTTCGGCTGATTTGCGGCGTTGCAGACCGTGCTATCCTCGGATTATTTGACTATATCGAAAATAAAGGCGCTTTCAGACAACAACTCAACACAGATAATACACTGTTTAGGGTGTTTTGGGGTATATTTTGGAGTAAAGTTAAGGGTTTCAAAGGTCTTCAGCCCGCGGCAATGCGGATCTTTGCAGAAAAGAAGCTGTTCGGGCGTGAGAATCAGGAAAAGTGCTGTCTGAACATGTTCAAAACTACTGATCTGTCCGATTTTTAATAAACACATCATTGCCGACCGGTCAATTCGACCGGGTTTTGTGTACAGGAGACGTCCAATATGGGCGGCCGGGCCTTTCTGGCGGCAAACATCTGAGCAACGCCTGATTGGAGATTTGTAAATAACTTATTGACAGGCGACTGTATTACTCATATAATACGGTTGAGAGAACTGTATTACTCGTGTAATACGGATTGGCGGCAAAACGATCGCTGGAAAGGAAAGACGATGTATTGTCCAAAATGCGGCGCACCAATGGAAGAAGGGTTCATTTACTGTTCCAGTCTGGTCCAGCCGATATTCTATCTTCCGAAAGAGGCCAAGCGAGGTCTGGCAAACAAAATGCATAAAATCGGCGAAGGGAAAGGGTTCTTTCTGACTGATCCCGGGACTTCCGATATTAAAAACAGGGTCAAAACCTTTGTCTGCAGAAAGTGTAAATGCGGGATCATAGAATTCCCGGACGTTGAATAAGTTATCGGTCATAACATGGTAGATTTCAGCAGTTTCAAAACAGAAGCAGGGATGCCGATATATCTGCAGATCCTGTACTTCATAGAAAGAGGCGCGGTGGCGGGCACCATAGCGGACGGGGACGAGCTTCCGTCGCGCAGAGTGCTGTCCGCTCTTTTGGGCATCAATCCCAACACCGTACAGAAGGCATTCCGCCTGCTGGAGGAGGAGGGCCTCATAGAGTCCAGAAGCGGCGCTAAGAGCTTCATGACGCTCAATGCGGATAAGATATCACAGCTGCGCGTTTCGCTTCTTACAGCGGACATTAGGGGCCTTACAGGGGCACTTAAACGCACGGGTATAGACAAGGCGGAGGCGCTGCGGCTAATAGACGCGTTCTGGGACGAGGAGGCAGGCGATGAAGAAGTTTGACATACATCGCTGGTGGATCCCCGGAAAGCCAATGTGGGGCTTCTTCACACTGGTGGTCGTTCTGACGCTGGGCCTTATCATAATATCGGAGGACGCGCTTTCTGCAAGGATGCTGCGTGCACTGAGCGCTGCAGGGCTCAAGATGGTCGACGGAAAGGTGTTCGCCTACGGAGGCGTCCATCCTGCCGGCACGATGGCTTCGGTGAACGACATCATCAGGGGCACCTTCCAGACGTTCTGGCTGGTGCTGATCGTGTGCCTGGACAGGATCGGCATATCGTACCGCGGGCTGAGGAGGGACAACAGCATATACATCATGAAGCGCGTTCCCGCAAAGGAGACGTTCCGGCGCTGCGCCGTGATCCCGCTGCTGACTGCGCTGGCGGTACTGATACTGATGCTGGTCCTGGTGCTGCTGTTCCGGGCGCGCTACATGGCGATCATTCCGCCGGAGGCGATGCCGCCCGCAGAACCGTTCAGACCGTTCTACGCATTCATACCCAGGAGCTGGAACCCCTGGGAAATGTTCAGACTGTATTATTAGGAGGTGCAGAGATGCTTGAGATAAAAGGCCTCAACAAAAGATACGGGTCCAAACCGGCTCTGGAAAACATATGCCTGTCCTTCGGGCCCGGCGAGATAGTGGGCCTGTTCGGGGAGAACGGCGCAGGCAAGACAACGCTCATGAAGTGCGTCCTGGGCTTTCTGCGCTACGACGGCAGCGTCCGCCTGGACGGCGAGCCCATAAGCCGCAAAAACATAGCGCGTCTGTCGTTCGCCACCTGCGAGCACAGCTTCTTCCCGGACGTTACGGCAAAGTTCCACGCGGAGTTCTTCGCGGAGCATTTCGGGACCTTCAGGCAGAAGCGCTTCGAGGGACTGATGGAGTTCTTCGGCCTGCCGGACAACAAACCGATCAAGACCTTCTCCACCGGCCAGCAGAACCAGTTCGAGGTGATACTGGCGCTGTGTCAGGGAGCGGACTACATACTCATGGACGAGCCGTTCGCGGGCAACGACGTTTTCAACCGCGAGGACTTCTACAAGGTGCTGGCGGGCATATTGGAGCCCAACGAAACGGTCATCCTGTCCACCCACCTGATAGAGGAAGTGTCCAACTTCGTAAGCCGCACGGTGCTTATCCACGAAGGAAAGATAATAGGCGACGCTTCCGCGGACGAGCTGGAGGAGAAGGGTCTGTCGCTGATCGACTATGTTAAGCAGACCTACAACTACCGCGCCGACAGGGTGGCAAGAGCTATCGAAGAGATAAGCGGATCGGAGCAGCAATGAAAGACGATCTTCTGATACTGAATACGCTCGGCAAGCGGCATCTTCCGCGTCTGCTGCCGGTGATAATACTTGGCGCCGCGGCGATCACGTTCATAGTGATAAGCCACGGGTCGCTGACTTTCAGCTACGGGCGTGTCGAGTACGGCGGCACCGTGTATTACAGGTTAAGCAGAAGCGCGGGCTACTGGTTCCGCTGGCTCTTGTGCATTGAGCTGTTCTGGGCCGCCGTTGTGCTCAGGGGACCGTTCAGCAAGCGGTCCAAATGCCGCTATACCATAGGAATGCTACGGGTGTCAGAGCGCAGGATCTTCCTGCTCTGCTGCCTGTTCAACGTGCTCGTTTACCTGCTTATATGGGCATCGCTCTGCTGCGCCGCTGTCATCACAGGAAAGACGCTGAACGCGGCGGGGGCTTTCGGGACCAGTCCGCAGGCGCTCTACGCGGAATACATGCTGGACGGCTATATGCAGCAGTTCGTTCCGATGGACAACGTTCCCGTGACCGTGTCGATGATACTGTTCATGGTGAGCATGGGGCTCCTTTCCGCGCGCGACTTCGCGGTGAACATGAAGGGCAAGCCTGGCGCGCTGCAGCTGTTTGCGGTCCTGATCTTCTTATGGAGCGGCGCGGCTTTCGGCGGCGGCGAGCACGTTTTGGGATGGCTGGTTCTGGCCGCGATCATGTTCATGGTAGCGGCAGGGTCCGTCTGGTTCAGCGTGATGGAGCTCAGCAGCGGCACCAATGTGGAGGTGGACGATGGAGAATAGAAGACCGAAAGTATGGATGCTCGTTCTTGCGGTCCTTGCCGCCGCAGGTCTGGTATTCACGTTCGCAGGCGCTTCTTCCATAAAAGCCGCCTCGGACGAAGTCCATTATGTGCAGAAAAGCTCGTACGGTGATCCTTCCGCAGCCGAAGGCATCAGCGTCAGGTTCACAAACACCGCCTGGGGTTCCGGGTACCTGACATGGTTCACGGACCTCAGCGTTTCCGGAGGCAAAGAACAGATAAGCGTCAGCCACAAATACGAGGATTCTCTGACCCGCGACACCGGCGATCCCACCCGCGACGAGATACAGATCTACGCGGACCTGGACGATGCTCCGGCGCTGCGGGAACTTGCGGAGGAGGCCGCGCGCGGGCTTCAGGTCTACGAGGAGACAACGTTAAAGATAAAGGTCTCGGAATATATGGACTACGCTCCTGTCACCGCTCAGTATTTCGTAGGGACCAGGACTTTCAACTCCCGGCTCAGGTTCGATCCGGAAGGAAAGGTGGAGGAGCCGACGGACAGGACCAATGAAGTCCTGAGCAGCTTGTTCCGCATAAAGGTGCCGGACGATGTTTCGGCCGCTGTCCGGGTCGTAAGGACTCCCGACAAGGACGGTCAGATGAACTTCAACTATTACGTCAGCAGTTTAGAAAAAGACAACCTTTCCTGGGCCTACTACCACGGCATATACGGGCGGTATTATGAAGGGGCGTTCTACGTCTATCTTTACGACTTTTCCGATGACCCGTATTTCGACGATCTGGAGCTGGGTTCCCCAGAGGACGGTTCGAATCCGTATAAGATATACCGGATTCCGGTCATAGAGCATACCGGCATTGACGGTCATCTTTGGTGCGAGCTGGATGTGGATAATATAACCGTATGCGGCGAGTTTGCGGAGGATGCCGGCGGGGCCGGTTCCGCGGTCTCCGCAGACGGCAGCAGGGCGATGCTTCTGACGATATCCGGCGGCCGTTTTACGGCACACACAGTGGACTTTGCGCAGGGCGGAAAACTGCAGTCCATGGACCTGTGCGCCGCGGGGCCCTACGAAGACGATCCGGCACTGCATTACGACGTGATCTTTAAGGACGACTACTTCGTTCTTAACGTCGACGGGTACGGCTACTGCGTGGTATATCCTTCAGGGAGCGGGTATGCTTTGTTCCACGCGCCTACGGACGGCAAGGTCGAAGCGGAGGAGCTGGCAAGATGGCGCACGGACCGCTGGGATCACGTTAAGCCCTATGACGTAAAGTTCGAGAACGGCAGACTGATCGTGGCGGCGTTTGCAGGCAGTAGATTCGAGGAGGTTGCTGACGGACAGTCTTATAACGGCGTTCGCGGCGACGGCATTTGCCTTGCGGTGTACACGAAGGACGGCCTGCAGTATTTCGGCCGCTGGACCAGCACCCTGTTCGATTTGAATCAGGTGCTGATCAACGAGCTTACCTGCGGCATCGAGATACATTAGGACAGGGGGAACGACCCTCTTTGTCCGGAAATTACTCGCGGGGGCTGCTCTCCTGCAGAATGCCCTGATCAAGCTCCCGGCCCGTCCCGGGAGTTTTTGATATAATTTAGTTGTGACTATTTAACGTTTCGTGTGTCTATACATTTGAAAGGAGGTAGGAAGCATGGATCAGCAAGTCTTCCAGGTTTTGTATGAGACCCATTACAAAGCCCTGCTTCACTATCTCCTGTCGCTCTGCGGGAACCGGTACGACGCGGAGGATCTGGCGCACGAGGCGTTTCTTAAGTACGAGAAGGGGCTTCCCAGTTTCCGGAAGGACTGCTCGGACTACACGATGCTCTGCACCATCGCACGAAACCTTTTCCTGAACCGCAAAAGGAAAGACGCGCGGATAGCTCCGCTGGAGGAAGACCTCCCTGAACAGGGCTCCATGGAGGAGCAGCTGAGCGATAAGGAACAGGCCCGGCAGATACACGAGATACTGCTCGAACTGCCGGATCCATACAAGGAAGTGTTCATGCTGAAGGTGTTCGGTGAACTCGATTTCAAGACGATAGCCAAGCTCTTCGGAAAGAGCGAGAGCTGGGCGAAGATGACGTATTACAGGGCGAAGGCAAGGATAATAGATAAGCTGGAGGGGGCAAAATGAATACGACAAACTGTGAAATAATTCAGGACCTGCTGCCTCTTTACGCGGACGGCGGGCTTAGCAGGGAGAGCGCGGAGCTCGTGGAGGCCCACATTGCCGAGTGCGACGAATGCAAGGCGCTGCTGGAGCAGATGAAGAAAGAAACAAAAATAGAAGTGCCTGCTGTCAACGTATCCGCTCCGGTAAACAGCATAAAGAAACAGGTCTTCGGGGTAATGGCTACGATTCTTGGAGGAATTCTGGCTGTAGCCGTAATCGCCTTCAGTGTGATATCGATCAAATATGCCTGGCCGGTACTGCACGGATACATGCCTATGCGTTATGAGGATCTGACCATTACGGCAGAAGGCGATAATGTGGTGATCGATTCGAAAGGATCCGATTTCCGGAACATTCTCTATTATGTGTACAGACTGAACGACGACGGAACGATAAGCATGTTTGTGAGCTTTGGCGATGCAAAAAAACAGTACAATGTTGCATCGTCGTCCGGAAACGGTAAGAGCGCCTGGACCTGGACGCCGCTGGCTGTTAAGGGCGAACCCAGAAGCAATGGAAGTATGGACCTTGACACTGTCGGAGGCGCTCTTAACGAAGACGGCAGGGCGGGAGGTGACGGCTCTTTCGACTGGCCCACAAAAATAACTCTGTCCGGCAATGTCAGGGAGATCTATTATGTTCAGAACATAAGCGAACCGGATATACAGGAATGGCTCAGTGCAGCTCAGAAAAACTGGCGGGCGGTCACTGAAAAATTCAGGAGAATGGAGCCATATGGCGAGTCCGTATACGAGCTTATCTCCATGGACGGCTTCGATTTCGATTCCCTTGGAGATGCCATCCTGATCTGGAGCGCTGAATAAGGGGCGGGCCATGAAAAACAGAAAGAAACGAGTCAAGATTATTATACCGGCGGTAATAATAGTGCTGGCCGCTGCAGCGCTTCTGTTCTTTCTGGGCAGGCCCGGAGGAACGGTGCCGCAGGGCAGCGGCGTCGTGGATCCCAACGCGGTCTCCAGGGCCGGAGATAGCGATAGTTTCGCTTCCATCGGCGAGAACGCCTGGTTCTACTACGACGGACATCTTGTAAAATACTACGACCCGGCGCTGAAAAAATCGTTCGTGCTGTGCTCCAGGTCCAACTGCCTGCATACCGGAAAGAACTGCGAGGCCTGGTTCGGAAACGATGTCTTCGGCGAATCAGCCATAGCAGGCGTCGCTGCGGAGGGCAATTACGTTTATGTAATGTCAACCGGTGAAACAGAGGGGTCTTTCGACAGAGAACGTCCGGTCAATTATCAGATCATAAGGATAGATCCGTCGGACGGGACGCGGAAAGTCGTCGCGGAATTCAATAACAAAATGTATGATAAGCCCGGCGACGGTAAGGAATACCTGATCAACTTCGATTGCGGCAACGTGTACGTGTGCAACGGGATCATGTGGTTCAGGACCCAGTATATGTCCACTCCGGGCGAAACGGTAAACGATGCGGACGTGCGGTGGACCCAGAATATAGGCGTCGATCTTAATTCTGGAAAGACGATCAATATAGGCAGCAGGGACTACGAATGCAGGATCCTGACCATGGGCTCGGGGTATGTGACCTACGTCCATGACGAATATGATGATACGGTCCTTATGCGGGAGGAATTCTACGAGCAGCTGACCGAAAAGGGCCGCGTTGAATATAACGGCAGCACATATAACGATTATACGGATTTCCTTAACGCGGTCAAAAGAAACAGCGGTGTTACGAGCAAGTACTATCTGTACCACCTGAATGACGGAACAACGGAAGAACTGTTCGAAAGCAAGACGGTCCAGGTCCCGGCTCTTTTTGATCCTTCTGTCCTGATCCAGGAAAGCCGGAAGACGATCTTCGGCTCGCATAACGACCTTTTGCTGATCAGGGAATACCTCCCGGACGGGAAGGGCGAATACAGTTTAAGGCATATCCGGGCGTCGCTGTACAACATCAAGGACGGGTCTTTGGAGCAGTTCTTCGAGTCGGAGAACGGATACATACCTTCAACGATGTTAGACGGTCTTAACGGGATACTGGCAGACGGTTCGGTCATCATATATCAGTACAGCGAAGATGGGTCCAAAACGGAAGACTGGGTATATAACGTCGAGACGAAGGAACTCAGGTACATAGCTGCCAAGGAAGATGTGGGGTACAGTTTCCGACCCGAGGGCATCTGGAACGGAGGGTTCATAGGCACTGTCTACCAGCTAAACGGCTTCCCGGAGGGGGCGCACGGCGACTATTTCCCGATGAGCTACGCGTGGATATCCCGCGAGGACTACTTAAGCGGCAACATGAATGCACTTGTAAGGTATAAGATCAAATAGCCATGG
>JAFZRK010000103.1 GCA_017619905.1 Bacillota bacterium | reverse complement strand
ATAGGACCCGTTACATACGAAAAGATAAAGGACCTGATCACGATAAGATGACAAAAGGTGTAAGCAAAGAGCAGCTGGCCCGCATCAACGAGCTGGCTCACAAGAAAAAGACCGTCGGCCTTACGGAGGCCGAGCAGGCGGAGCAGAAGGAGCTCTACAGAATCTTTCTGGACGATTTCCGGGCGCGCTTCAAGCAGCAGCTGGAAAGCATAGAGATAGTGGAGCCGGACGATCCGCGCCTTTATGACGCTCGTTTCAAAGATTTCGATAAGTTAAAGAATTAGTTATTGACAAAGAGGAGATCAAAATGAAGTATCTCGGTGTAAATGAGATCAGAAAAATGTTCCTGGAGTTCTGGGAATCCAAGGGATGTCTTGCGCACGAAAGCTACTCGCTCGTTCCGCAGAACGACAAGAGCTTGCTGCTCATAGCTGCCGGAATGGCGCCCCTCAAGCCGTATTTCGCCGGCACGGAGGAACCGCCCAGGCACAGGATGACCACATGCCAGAAGTGCATCAGGACAAACGACATAGACAACGTAGGCCACACCGCAAGGCACGCTACGTTCTTCGAGATGCTCGGAAACTTCTCCTTCGGCGACTATTTCAAGCGCGAGTCACTTACCTGGGGCTGGGAATTCGTAACGTCCGAAAAATGGCTCGGAATACCCAAGGAAAAGCTCTGGGCTACAGTCTACGAGGACGACGACGAAGCATACGCCATCTGGAGAGACGAGATAGGTCTTCCGGAGGAAAGGATAGTCCGCCTCGGCAAGGAAGACAACTTCTGGGAGATAGGCACAGGTCCCTGCGGACCCTGCTCCGAGATCTACTACGACAGAGGCGAGGAATACGGATGCGGCAAACCGGACTGCAAAGCCGGCTGCGACTGCGACCGTTACATGGAGTTCTGGAACCACGTGTTCACTCAGTTCGACCGTCAGGAAGACGGTTCCTATCTGGAGCTTGAGAACAAGAACATAGATACCGGCATGGGCCTCGAGCGCATGGCCTGCATCATGCAGGGCGTGGACTCCATCTACAACGTTGACACCATGCAGGCGATACTTCAGGAAGTATGCATGATCTCCGGCGTCAAGTACGCGGGAGGCAGCGCACCGTCAGACGTTTCGATCAGGATCATAACAGACCACATCCGCGCCGTATCCTTCATGATCTGCGACGGCATCCTTCCTTCCAACGAGGGCAGGGGATACATACTCCGCCGTCTTCTCAGAAGGGCTGCCCGCCACGGACGTCTTCTCGGAATCAAGGGCACCTTCCTCAAGGACCTCTGCGAGAAGGTATTCGAGACTTCCGGAGAAGCGTATCCGGACCTCCTCGAAAGAGCCGCTTACATCAAGAAGATAATCGGCATAGAGGAAGAGAAATTCGCCGCTACCATAGATCAGGGACAGACCATACTGGATCAGTACATCTCGGAGGCAAAGGCAGCCGGAAGCAGCGTGATCTCAGGCGACAAGTGCTTCAAGCTCTACGACACTTACGGTTTCCCGATCGAGCTTACCCGCGAGATTGCCAAGGATGCAGGTCTGGATGCTGACGAAGAGGGCTTTGCTGCCTGCATGCAGGCGCAGAAGGAGATGGCACGCTCTGCAAGAAAGCAGGACGAGACCGAGGGCTGGCTGGACGAGTCATCCATGTATCACAGCTTTGATCAGACCGAGTTCCTTGGTTACGAGTCCCTGGCGGACGAAGTCAGGATCATAGGCATAGTAAGCGGTCTCAACAGTCTCAGTTCCGCTTCCGAAGGCGACGAAGTCCGTCTGGTGCTTAACGCCACACCGTTCTACGGCGAGGGCGGCGGCCAGACCGGAGACACAGGACTCATCGAGAACGACAGCTTTACCGCCGTCATCACGAATACCACCAAGACCAACGGCGTATACGTACACCACGCGCAGATAACCTCCGGCGAAGTAAATGTTGGCGACACCGCTTACGCCTGCGTGGACGTAAAGAGACGCAACGCCATAGCAAGGAACCACACCGCTACGCATCTTCTCCAGAAGGCGCTGCAGATCGTTCTGGGAGACCATGTGGAGCAGGCCGGCTCACTCGTTACGGAGGAAGGACTCAGGTTCGACTTCACGCACTTCGAGGCGATCTCCGCGGAAGATCTTGCACGCGTAGAGGACATAGTGAACTCCGAGATCCTCAGCTTCAAGAACGTCGATACGAAGGTCATGCCCATAGAAGAGGCCAAGAAGCTCGGCGCCATGATGCTCTTCGGAGAAAAGTACGGCGAAAACGTAAGAGTCGTTGAAGTTCCGGACTTCTCGCTGGAGTTCTGCGGCGGAACGCACGTCGCCAACATAGGCCAGATAGGCGCTCTCAAGATCGTTTCCGAGTCCGGCATAGCCGCGGGCGTAAGAAGGATCGAAGCCGTGACCGGTCTTAAGATAGAGATGCTCCTCAAGGACGAAGAAAAGACCGTTAAGGACATAGTGGACATCTTCAAGACCACGCCGGACAACGTCGTAAGAAAGGCCCAGTCGCTGGCCGAGGAGAACAAGGCCCTCAAGAAGGAACTCGAAGAGCTTAAGAAAGCCGGCATGGCTTCCCAGGCAGGAGATCTTGTAAAGAACGCCAAGCTTATCAGCGGAGCGCGCCTGATCACCAAGGCGTTCGAAGGAGCGACCATAGACGATCTGCGCACTCTCTCCGATGCAATAAAGGCCGCGGAAAAGAACGTCGTCATGGTCTTCGCCGGAGTAGGAGAGGACAAGGCAACGCTCATGGTATCCGTAACGGAAGACCTTCTGGACAAGGGATACCATGCTGGCAACATGATCAAGCAGATCGCTAAAGCCGCAGGTGGCGGCGGAGGCGGAAAAGCCGACATGGCCCAGGCCGGAGCCAAGGATATTTCCAAGCTTCCGGAAGCATTTGCTCTTGCCGAAAAGCTGATGGAGCGTTAAAATAAGATCAGAGGAGGTATCAAAATGGACAGGAATACCATACTTTTCAACAATTCGGACAAGAAGAAGGAACAGACCCAGGATATCCTCAACAAAGTTTATCAGGCGCTGGATGAAAAGGGCTACAATGCCATCGACCAGATGGTCGGTTATATTCTTTCCGGTGATCCTTCTTATATCACAGGCCACAACAACGCAAGGAACCTCCTCCGCAAAGTGGAGAGGGACGAGCACGTTGAAGAGCTGCTCAGAAAGTATCTGAACAAATAATGCGCTGGATAGGATTAGATATAGGAGATAAAACAATAGGGGTGGCTGTAAGCGACCCCTTGTTTATATCTGCGCAGGGCGTAACTACCATAGAACGCGTGGGCATCAAGAAGGATACCACCAAGGTCCTGGAACTGATAAAGGAATACGAAGCCGATACCGTCGTAGCCGGTCTTCCGCTGATGCTGGACGGGAGCGACAGCCCACAGACTGCAAAAGTCCGGGAGTTCGTTGAGCGTCTCAGGAACAAGACTCAGAGCAACGGGCTTAAGCTCAATTACGTGTTCCAGGACGAAAGGTTCACCACAAAGATCGCCGAGAACGTGCTCATAGAAGCGAACATGCGCAGGGAAAAGCGCAAGACCATAATAGACCGTCAGGCTGCAGTCATCATACTTCAGAGCTATATGGATGAACAGCGCAGAAACTGAAAAAAAGAAAAGACGCAAAAACAGACTCATTTTTATAATACTGGCGCTGATAGTACTATTGGCGTTAGTTTTATTTAGCAAGTTCTATCTGAACAGACCATCGAAGTTTTCCAAGGGCGACATAGAGCTCGACGGGCCCTACAAGGTCCAGAAAGTCGTCGACGGAGATACGTTCTACATAAAGAAGGACGGACAGGACGTCAAGGTGCGTCTCATAGGCGTCGATACACCGGAGTCGGTAGCGCCTT
>JAFZRK010000102.1 GCA_017619905.1 Bacillota bacterium | reverse complement strand
GACGGCAGTCACCGTGATAAGGAAGATAGACAGGGGAGACGCGGTCTCCTATTCCAGAAAGTTCATCGCGCAGGGCCCGCGCACCATAGCGACGCTGGGCATAGGCTACGCCGACGGACTGTCCAGGGCCCTCTCCTGCAGGGGATACGTCCTTATTAACGGGCAGCGCGCCCCGATGATAGGGAACATCTGCATGGACCAGATGATGGTGGACATCACGGACATAGCGGGCCCGGTGGAGATAGGCACCGAGGCCGTCATAATAGGCCGCAGCGGTGATCTTGTTCAGACCGCGGACGACATAGCCGAGGTTCAGGGCTCCTGCATGCACGAGGTGCTCTCCACGATCGCCATCAGAGTAGAAAGGTATTATAAGTAGCGCGGGCCGCCGGGGCCGGAATAACACAGATGACCGATCTAGTAAAGACCGTTCAAAACACTATTAAGGAGCACGGGCTGATATCGCCCGGGGACATGGTGATCCTGGGGTTTTCCGGGGGCCCTGATTCCCTGTGCCTCTTCCACACCCTGCTGGAGCTTAAGGGCCAGCTGGGCTTCGAGCTCGCCGCTGCGCATATAAACCACGGGATACGCGGGGAGGAGGCGGACGAGGACATGCGCTGGGCCATGGAATACGCTTCAAGCCGCGGTGTTCCCTGCATGGTCTCTACGGCTGATGTGCCTGCCTACGCAAGAAGAAGGCACCTTACGGAGGAGGAAGCGGGCCGCATGGTGCGCCGCGACGTCTTCGCGTACCTCGCGTACGGTATCGCGACAGGCAAGGAAGCCGGAAAGCACCCTGCGGGAGAGCTCCTTAAGAAGGCTTCTCTTCCGAGGTTCGACGCGAAGCGCGGGAGCGTGCGCGTTGCCCTTGCCCACAACCTGGACGACCAGGCCGAGACCGTGCTGATGCGCATCATACGCGGCACCGGGACGCGCGGGCTGGCCGGCATAAAGTACGAGAGCCCCATGGAGGACGCCCTGCTGAGAGTGGCCGCCGGCCTGGAGGACGAGGAACTGCGGAAAAAACGCCAAAGACCTTGATATCTCAATAATAAGGCCCCTTCTGGACGTGCCGAGAGAGGCCATAGAAGCATATTGCACCGAAAATCAGTTACAGCCGAGGATAGACCACACGAACGCGGAAACGGACTATACCAGGAACCGCATACGCCTGGAGCTTATCCCGCAGATAGAAAAGGACTACAATCCGAACTTCAAGGAGACGCTGGTGCGCCTTGCCGCCAACGCCGCGGAGGACGAGAGCGCTCTCTCCGAGGCCGCGCTGTCTGCCGCGATGGATTCCGAAAGGGTGCTGGCGCCCCGCATCCCAAGGCCGGAGGACGACGTGTTCCCCAGGAGCATGGAGCCAAAGCCGCTTTTGTCCGAGATCCGGCTGGACGCCTCCGCCTTAAGGGAACTAAAGCCCGCGGTGTTCAAGCGGGTGATAGTCTCCGAGTTCGCAAGGCTGGGCCTGGGCGAAGGCATATCCTCCGTCCACCTTAACGCCCTGCACGCGGCCGTACTTAAGAACGTCGGGGGAAAGACCATAGAGTTCCCCGGCGGCCATACGGCGTCCCTGCGCGGCGGGGAGCTGACGCTCAAATAGCATAAAAATACCCGGAGCAGGTCGCTCCGGGTATTTTTTGATATTATCCGGCCGGACCGCCGTCCGGCACGCTGCCTGCCTTCTTCTCAGACCATCTTGCCGTTCTTTCCCAGCGCCATGCCGGAGACTATCAGTATCGCGGCCAGCACGTAGAGCCCGAAGGCGACTTTTTGCGGCAGAGGCTTGATGAACCTGTGCACTATGATCGTCACCGTGAACAGCGCCACCCCCACGTAAAGCAATATATCCATCTCTATTCTCCTTTCAGGAACTCAAGCACCCTGCTGTTGAAGTCCTTCGCCTGTTCGTAAGCGCCGTGGCTCAGGCCCTCGTACATGTACAGCGCGCTGTTTTTTATGCCTTCGGCCAGCTCCTTCGACCCCTCCGGTCCGACCACAGCGTCCTGAGACGCGCCTATCACCAGCACCGGACAGGCTATCTTATCCAGACTGCCGCGGACGTCGTGCGTGATGCAGGAGCTGCACATGGCCTTAAAGCGCTCGAAGTTATCCGGCCTTGAGAGCCCCGCCGCAAGAGCGTAGACCTTCCTGTACCTCTCGCGGGCCTTTCCTGTGTAGGAACGCTCCGCGGTGTCCTCCATGATGCCTTTGTAGTCTCTGGCGTCCGCCATGGCCAGCCATGCACTGAGGCTCTGCCGCATCACATCGCTCGGCCCGGGGCTGGTCACCGCCAGCACCATGCGCTCCACCTTCTCCGGGTGGCGGATGGCGAGCTGCTGGGCTATCATTCCGCCCTGAGATACTCCGTAGATGCAGGCTCTTTCTATCCCCAGGACGTCCATCGCGTCCGAGACGTCGTCCGCCATGCCGTCCGTGCCGAAGCCCTGCGGGATATCGTCCCGCCTGCTGAAGGACCAGACGCGGAACACCTTCCCGAAGCTCCTGTACATCACTGATGCTGCCCTGGCGGTGCCCTTCACCGTTCTGAAGCCGTCGCCGGCGCCGGGAAGTATGATCAGATCTCTCTCTCCGCTCCCGAAAGCTATGTAGTCCGCCTCGGCAGACGCGGTCTTGACTTTTCCGTTTACAGGCGTCATGATGTGCGCGCTCCGGCTGCGGCCGTCAGTTGATGGTCATTCCCGGGCAGTCGTCCGGAGACACGAAGTGCAGATGACCCTCCGGGTCCGCCGAGAACAGCAGCATTCCGCAGCTGTCCAGTCCGCGAAGCTTCCTGGGCTTGAGGTTGACCACGGCCATTACCTTCTTGCCGACGCACTCTTCCGGCTTGTAGTGAGCCGCCACGCCGGAGATGATCTGGCGCTTCTCGCTGCCGAGATCCACCTGGAACACAAGCAGCTTGTCAGCCTTGGGGTGCTTCTCCGCGGAGAGTATGGTGCCCACGCGCAGATCCAGCTTCTCGAAATCGTCGAATTCTATGTCTTCCTTGAAGGGTTCGTACTTTATCTGAGGTCCCGCGGCAGCCTTCTTGAGCTCCTCTAGCGCCTCCAGTTCCTTGGCCACGTCCAGCCTGGGGAAGAGCACCTCGCCCCTCTGCACTTTTTCGCCGCCCAGAGTGTCGAACACCTTGGCGTCCTCCCATGCGGGCTCGCCGGAAATCCCCAGCTGGGCGCGGATCTTGTCCGCGGTGGTGTGCATGAACGGGTATATCAGCACGGAAGCTATGCGGAGCGACTCCGCCAGATCGTGCATCACTTCGTCCAGGCGGGCCTTCTTCTCCGGGTCCTTGG
>JAFZRK010000101.1 GCA_017619905.1 Bacillota bacterium | reverse complement strand
TCGCAGAGCTCGTCCCAGTAGTCCACTTCCTCGAATTCCATCTGCTCCACCGGCGCGCCGGTTATGACCATGCCGTCGTATTTCTGGTCGCGCACCTGGTCGAAAGTCTTGTAGAAGGCCAGCATGTGCTCCTGCGTGGTGTTCTTGGACTCGCGGCTCACCTTGAGCAGCTCCATGTCGATCTGGATGGGGGTGTTGCCCAGAAGGCGTGCCAGCTGGGTCTCCGTGACGATCTTGGTGGGCATTAGGTTGAGTATCAGGATGCGCAGCGGACGTATGTCCTGCGTGGTGGCGCGCTGCGAATCCATTACGAATATGTTCTCGTTCTTGAGCGTCTGCGTTGCCGGCAGATCGTTGGGTATTCTGATAGGCATTGTCTACTCCTCGAGCTTTTGGACGGTCCTTCAGGCATGCTGCTGAGCCCGGGACTGTCTATGAAAGCGCCGTGTCAAAATGATAATGATGTATTATACCACAGTTTGCGGCTCCGGTGCGAATAAAATAGACCGGAGCATATCATTTACCGAAAACGGTAATATTTCGGTTGTTTTTTGGTAAAATCGGCGGTATAATGGGGGCGCAGAAGAGGTCAGAGGAGGACAGCAGCATGGACACAGAGGAACTCAAGGCCAGAAAAAAGGCCCTCGGTTATACAAATAAGATGATCTCGGAGCTCTCCGGAGTCCCGCTGGGAACGGTCAACAAGATCTTCAGCGGCGCCACGGACGCCCCGCGCTACGACACGCTGCGCGCAATAGAGGACGTGCTCATGGCAAGGAGATATATAAAGGAAAAGGGCCGGTTCGTGTACAACTGGCCGGAAATGCACACTTCCACCCTGCGTGTGGAGGAAGGCGTGCTGGCCACGTTCTACAAGACGGACAAGAGGCCGGGAGAATTCACCGGCGAAGACTTCTATGCCCTGCCGGAGGACCACCGCATGGAACTGATAGAGGGCTTCTTCTACGACATGGGCAGCCCCACGGTCGTGCATCAGGCCATCATCAGCTATCTGATCGTGGAGTTCAACAACTGCATGGAAGCTCACCCGGAGAAAGACTGCGAAGTGTTCGTATCTCCGCTGGCGGTAAAGCTCTGCCCGGACAACAAGACCTACGTCATGCCGGACATCATCGTGCTCTGCGACAGGGAGATGCTGGCCGACCCGGCGCATATAACGGGCGCGCCGGAACTGCTGGTGGAGGTGCTCTCGCCTTCCAACCGGGACCACGACATGGAATTCAAACGCGAGATCTACCGTAAATACGGCGTTAAGGAGTACTGGATAATAGACCCGGTGCGGGACGAAGTGCAGGTCAACGACCTTACGAACAGCTTCTTCCCCAAAGTCTATACTTTCGACGACGAAGTGCCCGTCGGGATCTCGGGCGGAGACTGCAGCATAGACTTCAGGCGCGTTAAGGCGCGGCTGGAACGGCTGAGACGCTGATTCTGCATTGCAAATACTAAGCATATTAAAAGGCCGGTGGTGACCGGCCTTTATCGTCAAATGCTTTTCGACCCTTACTTTGCCGCGCGCTTTTTTTGCGCAGCCGCACGTTCCTTATTTTGCCGTGCGCTTCTTTATTATCACCAGCACCAGTATCATCAGCGCTATGGCTATGGGTGTGGATACCATTGCGATGGCGCTGCCGGCCTTGTAGCCGATGATCCCGGCGATCAGGTAGCCCACGGCGCTGACTCCCGCTGCGGTAAGCGCGTACGGAATCTGCGTGGTGACGTGGTTTATGTGGTTGCAGTGCGCGCCGGCGGACGACATTATCGTGGTGTCGGAAATGGGCGAGCAGTGGTCGCCGCAGACCGCGCCGGCAAGACACGCGGATATTGAGATTACAAGCATCTCGGGACTCTGGGCAAACACGCCGCAGACGATCGGGATCAGTATCGTAAAGGTGCCCCAGCTGGTTCCGGTGGAAAATGCCAGGAACACGGATACCACGAAGATGATGAACGGCAGGAACATCGCCAGCCCTCCGGCCGAGCTGTTCATGATCCCGCCGATATAGTCAGCAGCGCCCAGCAGCCCTGTCATTCCGGACAGGTTCCAGGACAGGATCAGGATTATCATGGGGGCGCACATGGAGCGGAAGCCCGCCGGTATGCAGCTCATGAAATCCTTGAAGCTCAGCACTCCGCCGAACACGTAGAGCACAAACGTAAGCAGCAGAGTGAACATGCTGCCCATCACCAGACCTCTTGCGGAGTCCGCGTTCGCGAAGGCGTTGCGGAGGGTCTCGCCGGAGAAGAAACCGCCCGTATAGAGCATTCCGATTATGCAACTGATAATCAGTGCAGCCACCGGGACCACAAGATTGGACACCCTGGCGCCCTCCTTCTCGTCCTGGGTGCTGCTCTCGTCGTAGGGAAGGTCGCCCGTGGTGAACAGGTCGCCCTTCGCGGCGTTGTCCTCGTGCAGCTTCATGGGGCCGTAGTCCACCTTTATGAGCGTAAGGCCTATGAGCATCGCAAGCGTCACCAGCGCGTACATGTTGTACGGGATGGTCTTTATGAACATGGAAAAACCGTTGATATCATAGGATTCCGGCACTGCGTAGGACACCGCCGCGGCCCAGCTGGAGATAGGCGCTATTATGCATATCGGAGCCGCCGTGGCGTCGATTATGTACGCCAGCTTGGCCCTGGAGACCTTGTAGTGGTCTGAGATGGGGCGCATTACGGAACCGACCGTCATGCAGTTGAAACCGTCGTCCACGAAGATCAGCACGCCCATCAGCACGGTCGCAAGCTGCGCGCCCACCCTGCTGTGGATGCGCTTTTCCGCCCAGCGCCCGAAAGCCGCCGCCGAGCCCGACTTGTTCATCATGAACACCAGCGCGCCCAGTATCGTTACGAACACCAGAATGCCCGCGTGGGACATATCCGTCAGACTGACCACCAGGCCGCCGTTCTCGCTGTAGAGCATGGTGTTGAACGCCAGCTCCAGGTTGCCGCCGGAAAACAGCAGCGCGCCCACGGCTATTCCTACGAACAGCGAGCTGTACACTTCCTTCGTGATCAGCGCCAGCACTATGGCCACTATGGGAGGCGCCAGGGCCAGGATAGTCGCGTAGGTCCCGGGCACGTAGCCCTCCGGGGCCTCTGCGCCGGATGGCTGCAGCACCAGTATCAGCACCACCAGCACCACGAACACCGCCGCCAGTACGCGGCCCAGCCGTATGCGCTTATTGGGATCGTTCTGTTTCATGTCGTTGCTCCGAGTTTTTACACATTTGAATAGAATCGCGTTAATAGTTTTTTACACATTTTAATAGAATAGAGTGTATATTATAATACATTTCCTCGAAATTATAAACTGATTACTGTTATAATAAAGACGTTCTAATACGTTTACGGAGGTACATTCAATGAAAAAGAATCCCCTTATCAAAATGGCAGCGTTCGGCGTCATAGCCGTCATCCTCTGGGCTGTCGGCTTCTTCACCAAGCTCTGGGACCGCCTGCCCAAGGGCGCAGGCATACAGCTGAACCCGGCCAATATCCTGCGGATGCTGTTCTGGATCTTCGCCACGCTGTTCGTGGAGCGGCTGCTGGTGTTCCTGCTCTCCAAGGCAGAGCCCAAGGACCGCCGCGCAAAGACGGTCATAGCAGTCGTCTCCAACCTGCTTAAGTACATCGCGGCGATAGTCATCTTCTGCGGAGTGCTTACGATACTGGGCGTCAACATCGCCACCATCGTGGCCAGCATAGGCGTCATCGCGTTGATCATCGGCTTCGGCGCGGAGAGCTTGATAGCCGACGTGGTGACCGGAATGTTCATAATCCTGGACAACCAGTACAACGTGGGCGACATAATCGAAGTCGGCGGCTTCCGCGGCACCGTTTCGGACATAGGCATACGCACCACCAGCGTCACCGATCCGGGCGGAAACGTCAAGATAATCAACAATTCCGAGATGAAGAACATCCTCAACCGCTCGGACAAGAACTCCAAGGCGGTAGCGGTCTTCCCGGTTCCCTACGAGACTGACATCCCGGCGCTGGAGGAGAAGATCCCCGCGCTGCTGGACCAGATCTACGAGGCCCACAAGGACGTAATGAAGTCCGCGCCCAAGTACCTTGGCATGGAAGCGCTTTCCGCAAGCTCCGTGGATCTTAAGTTCGTCGTGGAAGTTGACGAGAGCAACATCTATTCAGGCGCGCGCCTCCTCAACCGCGAGCTGTTCGTAGGCATGAGGAAGCTCGGCGTCGAGTGCCCGTTCACGCAGGTCGATATCCACACAAAGTAAGGAGCGCGTTATGGAAACAAGGGAATATACGGCGCTTCCGCCCGAGTTCTCTCAGCCAGCGCCGGAGTTCGCCCCTCTGCCCGACGAGTTCCTGCAGAGCAGCGGACCTCAGACCCCGGAAAAACACAATAGACGCAAGATAGTCAAGTGGCTGTATTCCATCGCAATCGTCGTGATCTTCGGCCTCGGCCTCGGCCTGTGGAGCGGTTCTTCCGCCGCAAGTCAGGACAGCTTCCCGGTAAGTCCGTGGAAGGAAGGCGACCCGGTCATAACGATAGACCGCGCCATCATAATGCGCGCCGCAAGCTCTAATTACAGCATGGTGGAGTTCTACTACTCGCTGGATCACAAGGACACCGAGTTCCCGATCTACCTGTTCTGGCAGGTGACGGACGGACACGGCACCAAGACGGAGCTGAGCCCCAGCCCGGCCCACATCTACGAGGACATCTACCGCGAAGGCAACGGCATAGAGACCACCCAGCTGGATTCCAGAAGCGACATGGTGCTTACCATATACGCCGGATGGGAGACCGGAGAAGACGAAATAAAGTGGATAGCGGTCTCCAGAGCGGTGGAAGAAGAAGTGATGCCGAACTGGAACTTTATGATCGACAAGGCGGTCTACGTGCCCGCCGGAAACGGCATGGGCGCCCGCGTGGTCTACGAATACACGCTCGACGCGGACCCGGAATGCTACCCGTTCACCGTCTACGCGTTCGTGGAGGACGAGACGGGCTACACCATCATGGACACCGACGGACCTGCCACGATAGAGCAGTCCGATCCGGAAGACAGCGGAGTATTCTACGTCAGCGGTCTTAAGGGCGACCTGAAGATGCACATGAACGCCACCTTCACCTACGAGTGGGGCGAGGTGACCATATTCGCGGAGAAGGAAGTTGACATGTCCGCAAAGGGCGAGGAGCCGGAGAATTACCCGCTGGGCAACGGCAACATAGTGCTGACGGTGTACAACAACACCTTCGACATGGACGCCGCAAACGATCCGGACTTCCCGTATCTTAAGATACTGGCGCACGTTACTCTTCCGGAAGAGGGCTTCGGGTCCTACGAGCTGCCTGCGCCTTACGACGTTGAAGGCGACGAGTTCGCTGCCGTGGGCTACGTGCTGCACTACAACAGCGAGTTCGACAACGGCTACGATCCGGCCATGGCTGATCTGGAGTTCGCGCGCAAGCTGGGATCCATGCTCACCAGGGAAGACGTGGAGGCGGTACCGCCCAGCTCGGACGGCAACCGCTACGTAAACGTCCACGTCCTGTGGAGCTGCATCGCGGACAGATTGCCCAAACTGGAGGTCATCCTGAACCTGGGCAACGGCGACGACTGGCTCTACGAGGGCGATCAGCCGTTCGCGTCCGAGGGCTACTTCTATCTGGCCTCGGTGCCCGAACCCACGAGGGAGGGCTACACGTTCACCGGCTGGTACGACGAGACGGGCCGCAAGGTGGACTTCATCTCCTACTACGACTTCTTCCCGCCGCTGCCGGATGCTCAGAGCCGCGAGGACCGCGACTGGAACAACCAGCAACCGGTGATACTGAACGCAGGATGGGAGAAGAACTAGGGTCTGTCGCAGAACGGCCTAATACTGAGAACTGCATAGCTAACGAACGAAGGCCGCGGGACCGGCAAAACGGCTCCGCGGCTTTTTATTATTGTATATTCCTTCCGGCTGTGGTATTATTACCGCACCTGCTTTTTCAGCGGGAATAACGGGTGTCTCTTGAAAACCACCCTAAAAAAACAAGGAGTTTTTTATTTATGAAAGTTTACAGGTCCAAGTCGCTGGAGCTGACCCAGGGGGCCATCATCGCGGCGCTGTACGTGGTGCTTACGCTGGTGTTCGCGCCCATCTCCTTCGGCGAGATGCAGCTGAGGGTGGCGGAAGCCCTTACGATCCTTCCGCTGTTTACGACCGCGGCCATACCCGGGCTGTTCGTCGGATGCGTCATCGCCAACATGCTCGGCGGCGCCATAATCTGGGACGTCATCTTCGGGAGCATCGCCACGCTTACAGGCGCAGTTTTCAGCTATATGCTCCGCGAGAACCGCTGGCTGGTGCCGATTCCGGCGATTCTGTCCAATACAGTAATAGTTCCGTTCGTTCTAAAGTACGGATACGGCGTGGAACTGCCCATTCCGCTGATAATGCTCTACATTCTGATCGGAGAGATAGGTGGCTGCTACATCCTGGGCGAGCTGCTGGCCACCGTGCTGATGCCGCACAAGAACCGGCTGTTCAAGGAAGATATCCACTGACCTGCCGGGTGCATAATAATTGCTTTTGCCGTTTTGGAGATCGTAGGAGGATCCTGCCATGGACAAATACGAAAAACTCAATGAGCTGGTCCACAGCTCCCGCAAGACCGTCTTCTTCGGCGGCGCCGGCGTCTCCACGGAGAGCGGCATTCCGGACTTCCGGTCCAAGGACGGCCTCTACAACGTGCGCGACGTGCAGTTCGAGAAGTACGAACCGGAGTACCTGCTGAGCATCGACTGCCTGGAGGACGAGCCGGAAGTCTTCTTCGAGTACTACCGCCAGAAGCTGGACACCCACGGCATAGAACCCAACCGCGCCCACTACGCGCTGGCGGAGATGGAGAAGGCCGGGCTGCTCGCGGGCATCATAACCCAGAACATCGACGGCCTGCACCAGCGCGCCGGCTCCGTAAACGTTGCGGAGATCCACGGCAGCACCCTGCGCAACTACTGCAGCAAGTGCGGCACCAGATACCCCGCGGAATACATATTCAAGAGCGAGGGGCCCTACCCAGTCTGCAGCAAATGCGGCGGCATGGTCCGCCCGGACGTTACGCTCTACGGCGAAATGCTGCCGGACCAGGAGATCTACAAGGCGGACAGCTACATCCGCGGCGCCGAACTACTGATAGTCGGCGGCACGTC
>JAFZRK010000100.1 GCA_017619905.1 Bacillota bacterium | reverse complement strand
GTGCTTGTTCTTTTCGACTACGTCGGCGTAGATCCTGTACTTCTCTATGCAGATCGGATAGTGGTCCACGAGATAGCGGGGTCTCATCCTTTCGACTCTTTCGAACTTCATGTTTGCTCCTTTCAGGTTATGGGAATATGGTTGTTTCTGTTAAACGGTGCGGGTGAACGGCCGCCCGCGGCCTGCGGAAAGCCGTTACGGTTCATTATACCTTTTTTGTCATAGCGACGGCAACGATTGCCAAAAACTAAACTATCCTTACCTCGTCGCCCGCTACGGTGAAGTGCGGCTCTATCTTCTGGTCCTTCGTGATGGCGGTCATGTAGTCCACTATCTCCGCGAACTCCGGGTCATCGTGCTTTACGAAGCGCGGAATGTTGTCGTCGGACAGCTTTACGGGCAGGTAGTATACTTCCTGTATCTTCCTGTCCTCTATGATGCACTTGATGGCCATGGACTTATAGGAGTCCTCCGGCATGGTCCTCCTCTTCTTTGCCATGTCCGGGTTGAGCGCCGCGATGTCCTGATGCGACTTGGAGTCGCGCAGGTCGCCCTTGCCTTCGAAGAACTTCTCCGGTCCCTCGAGCCCGAAGTTTGCCATTCCGTAGATTATTACCTTGCCCTTGTAGACCTCTATCGGCTTGAGTATGTGCTCGTGGTGGCCGATTATGATGTCCGCGCCGGCGTCGATGGCGAATTTGGCCGCGTAGCGCTGATAATACGCTATGACGGCCGGTATGAAGTGTATGCCCCAGTGAAACGATACCATCAGTATGTCCACCTGCGGACGCAGCGCCGCTATGTCAGCCAGCATGTTCTCCAGATCGTCCGGATGCGGGAAGGAGAACATTCTTACTGGGGTCTCGGGCTGGTCGTGCTCCTTTGGAACATAGGCCGTGACTCCGCGCAGCGGGTTGGCTCCCGGCCTCTCTTCGTTTGCCCAGTAGTCCTGCGGAAGTATGGAGCAGTAGGCAAGCATGCCTATCTTAGTGCCGTCCGGCAGCTCCTTGATGACGGGTTTTCTGGCGGCGGCCAGGTTCTCGCCTGCGCCTATGCAGACCATGTCGTGCTCGTTGACGAACTTGATGGTGTCGAAGAATGCGGGTCTGCCCCAGTCCATGCAGTGGTTGGTGGCAAAGCTTATTATGTCGTAGCCCGCGCGGTGTATCGCCTCGGCCATCTCCGGTCTGCAGCGCATGGGAAGCCGCGGCTGGCACGCGGGGCTTCCGCTTGCGGCGATGCACGGCTCCAGCTGTCCGAACACCAGATCCGCGGAATGCAGAACGTCTCTCACCTGGTCGAACATCTCGTCCGGGTTCTCCCTGTTGGGACCTACGTCTCCTGTTGCAATGAATGTATACTTAGCCATATCGCACCTCCGTCTGCGAACGTCTTAAACTGTTATCTTCTACGCTTTTATTTTACCTTATCCGCTGCAGTAAAAAAAGAAAAAGCTGCGTCCCTTTGCGGAACACAGCTTTATTTCTCTTATTTAGTTGAGCGCGCCCTTCGCGGTGTTGACCAGCTCGGTGAAAGCTGCCGGATTGTGAATGGCGAGCTCGGAGAGCATCTTCCTGTTGATGGTGACTCCGGCCTTCTTGAGACCGTCCATGAGTCTGCTGTAGGAGATGTCGTTCATTCTGGCTGCCGCGTTGATGCGGGTGATCCAGAGCTTCCTGTACTCTCTCTTGCGGAGCTTGCGGCCCATCTGTGCGGAGCGCAGTGCTCTCATTACTGCAGGATTAGCTGCCTTGAACGTGCTGTGACGGGAAAGATAGAATCCCTTCGCTGCCTTAAGTACCTTCTTATGTCTTTTCTTGGCGTTTACGCCGCCCTTAACTCTTGCCATTGTTCTTTACCTCCTACTTTCCGATGAGTACGCTCTTGATCCTCTTCTGATCCGCATGGGTCAGGATAGTGGACTTCCTGAGGCCCCTCTTTCTCTTCGGAGTCTTCTTTGTAAGGATGTGGCTCTTGTATGCCTTATTTCTCTTTACCTTACCGGTTCCGGTAAGCTTGAATCTCTTCATGGCCCCTCTGTGGGACTTCATCTTTCCGCCTTTAGCCATTTTGTTGTTCCTTTCTATCTAAATTATTCTTCAGCCGTTTTCGGAGCAGCCGCGGCCTCCGCCGCCTTAGCTGCCTGCTCTGCCGCCTGCTTGGCGGCCTTTGCCATCTTCTGCTTTTCCTTTTCGGATTTGGGAGCTATGACCATGGACATGTTGCGGCCTTCCAGGACGGGCTGCTTTTCTATGTTGCCGTAGTCCTTCACCATTGCGCAGAAGTCCAGCATGGTCTCTTTGCCTTTGTTGACGTATCCCATCTCCCTGCCGCGGAAGCGCATGCTTATCTTTACCTTGTCGCCTCCGGCCAGGAACTTGGCTACGAGCTTGGCCTTGGTGTCAAGATCGTGCTCTTCGGTGAATATTCCCAGGCGCATCTCCTTGACTTCCGTGGTCTTCTGCTTCTTTCTGGCTTCCTTTTCCCTCTTCTGCTGGTCGTAGCGGTACTTGCCGTAGTCCATTATGCGGCACACCGGCGGCGCTGCGTTGGGAGAGATGTTCACCAGATCCAGCTCTGCTTCGTGAGCCTTGGCCATGGCTTCCTGGATGCTTACGATGCCTACCTGATTGCCGTCGGCATCTATAAGGCGCACTTCCTTTGCGCGTATTTCCTCGTTTATAAGGGCTTCTTTACTAATTGCCGTGTCCTCCGTAAATAAAGAAAAAAGCGGTGCACACAAGCTCCGCCGCATAAATACCGCGCCTTAAAAGGCCTGGTCTTATGAGCCCTGACAGCGCCTGCCGCAAGGCGAGAAGCGGAAACTTCTGCTTGATACTGGAGTAGAATACCATCCGCGGCCCGGCTTGTCAAGCGTAATTATTCTAAAAATGCATGAAATTTCAACGGCCCCGGGACATGAGCCCGGAGCCGTTCTGTATTGATCATTCTGTTCAGACCGTACGGAAACGCTCCGATCCGTCCCGTCGGCTGCTTTTACAGCGGCAGGAAGAACTTGGCGATGAAGATCACGGACAGTACGTAGGTGAGTACGGATACGTCCTTGCCTTTGCCGGTGCAGACCTTGATAACTGTGTAGCTGATGAGCGCAAGGCCTATGCCGTGTCCGATGGAGCTGGAGATAGGCATCGCGATCAGCATTACCGCTACGGGCAGCACCTGGGAGATGTCGGTCCAGTCTATGTTCTTAAGGTTGGAGAGCATCAGTATTCCAACGTAGATGAGCGCCGC
>JAFZRK010000099.1 GCA_017619905.1 Bacillota bacterium | reverse complement strand
GTACACCCGAAGATCTACATCGCTCTGGGTATCTCCGGCGCTATCCAGCACAAGGCAGGTATGCAGGATTCCGAGTGCATCATCGCGGTCAACAAGAACGATGCCGCTCCGATCTTCGAGATCGCGGACTACGGTATCGTAGGCGACCTATTCAAGGTCGTTCCCGAGATGATCGAGTCCTTCAAGGCAGTAAAGAATAAGTAAAGCGACTTGCGGTCCCGCATGCTTTTCCACGAAAACGGAACGGCGGCGGGACCGCTTTTCTTTAACGGAGGAATAACATGGCAAAATTCATAACAGCTCAGGAAGCTGCCAAGCTCATACCGGACGGCGCTACAGTAGGCGTAGCCGGAATGGGTCTTTCCGGATGGGCGGAAGGTATCGCCTGCGCCATCAGGGACAGTTTTAAGGAGACCGGTCATCCCTGCAATCTCAACATGAAGCAGGGCTCCGCTCTGGGCGACTGGGGCTTCGGCAACCAGTTCATCGGATGGGACAGGAGCAAGAACCCCAACGGTCCGGATCCGGATCCCATAGCTTCCAAGTGCGTCCGCGGCATGAACCGTCTGGGCGAAGCAGGCCCCGGCCTTGTTGCCAAGTGGACCAGCGCCCACGTAGCAAGCGCGTACACTCTCTGCGACCAGATCAGAGCCAACCAGATAGCAAGCTTCTGCCTCCCTCAGGGCGTAATAATCAACCTCTGGAGAGAGATAGGCGCGGGCCGTCCGGGACTCATCACCAAGATCGGCCTGGGTACTTTCGTAGACCCCAGAGTTGAAGGCGGAAAGATGAACGAAGCTGCAAGACAGTGCGGCGACGAAGTAGTTAAGCTGATAGAGTTCGAAGGCGAAGAGTATCTGTTCTATCCTTCCTTCAAGGTTGACGTTGCTCTGCTCAGAGGAACCATCGCGGACGAGAACGGAAACATCTCCTTCGCTCACGAGTCCGTAATAAACGAAGGATTCGCGGTAGCCAACGCCGTAAAGCACTGCGGCGGTATCGTAATTGTTCAGGTAGAGTATCTCGCTAAGAAAGAGACCCTCAATCCCAAGGACATCAATATCCCCAGCAACCTGGTCGACTACGTTGTATGGGACGACGATCCCAAGCACTGCTGGCAGGCAGAGGGCAACTACTGGGAGCCCTCATTCTCCGGCCAGATCAGAAAGCCGCTCAACGCCATCAAGCCGCTCCCGTTCGACGAGAGAAAGGTCATCCTCAGGAGAGCCGCCATGGAGCTGCGCAAGGGCAACATCGTAAACCTTGGCGTAGGCATGCCTGCTGAGATGGCGAGAGTCATCAACGAAGAGGGATTCACCAACGACATCATCATGAGCACCGAGTCCGGCATGGTAGGCGGCGTTCCTTCCGCTCTGCCGAGCTTCGGTTCCGCGTACAACCCGGAAGCCATAATCTCCCCGCACGAGATGTTCGACATGATCTCCGGCGGCGGTCTTGACGTTACCTGCCTCGGCATAGGCGAGATCGACAAGGACGGAAACAACAATGTTTCCAGAATGGGCAGCCGTGTTACCGGCCCCGGCGGATTCGTGGACATCACCGCGTCGACCAAGAAGGTAATCTTCGTGGGCACCCTCTGCGGCTTCAACAAGAAGACCCAGACCGAGTTCCCGAAGTTCATTGACAAGGTAACGCAGATATCGTTCTCCGGAAAGTACTCCCCGGATACCCAGGAAGTCTTCTACATCACCGAGAAGGCGGTCTTCAAGCTCGTAGACCATGTGTTCACCCTCATAGAGGTAGCGCCTGGTCTGGACGTTGAGAAGGACGTCATCGCGAAGATGGGCTTCCGTCCGGCCATCTCTCCGGATCTTAAGGAGATGCCGCCCGAGATCTTCCAGGAGAAGTGGGGCGGTCTCGGAAAGACCATGCTGGCGGACGAGAAGTAAGCTTACTCGGCTCAGCAGAGAATTTGATCAAGCTTAAGGTCCCGCAGCAGATGCTGCGGGACCTTTTTTCGAAAAGCGCTGAAACAGTGGATTCAGTATCTTAAGCAACGGATATATGTTTTTTGTCGAATAATATTGAAAAACACCCCGGCAGGATGCTATAATAAAATAGTTAATAGGACAGCCCGCCGGTCTCCGTCTGTCAGCACTCATTCTGAAGCCGGATGGCCGGGATAATACAGGTCTGAAGCCCGATTCCTCGACAGTTTCAATAGACATAGTATTTTTTAGAGGTAAAATCCCCTCAGGACCGAAAGCGCATTAACCTATATGTCAAGTCGTTGGACCGGGGCTTTAGCGATGCGCCCCGCAGGCATAAGACCTGCGGGGCGCTTCTCTTTTTTGCAGTTTTACAAATAAACGGGCAGGGGCTATAATGCTATTGTCATTTACAGTGCACGGCCGGAGCGGCGGAGGCGGATTTGGCTGAATTTCAGGTAATACTGTTCATATACATGCTGGCGGGCATAATCGCTAAAAAAGCCGGGCTCGTATCCGAGAAGGGCGCTTCGGAGATATCCGCGCTCATGATGAACATCATCCTCCCGTGCATGGTATTCGGCGCTTTCACATCAAAGCACGGCTCCGGCATGTGGGGCGAGCTCGGGATAGCGCTTCTGTGCGCGGCTTTCGGTCAGGCAGTCTGCATCGGCTTTGCTTTTGCCTTTTTCAGAAAGACGCCCGAGTACCGTCAGGGAGTCATCCGCTACGGGGTAATGACTTCCAACTACTCTTTCCTGGGCCTGCCGTCCTGCCAGATGGCTTACGGTGCGGAAGGATACCTTCTGGCCAGCGTTACCCAGATAATCTACCGGATCACTACCTGGACCATAGGCGTGCCCACAGTCGCCGGAAAATCCGCAAGGAAGAAGGGCAGCGCAATTAAGCTTCTCCTGCATCCCTGCATGATAGCGCTGTTCCTTGGCATTATCTATACGCTCGTTCCGTTTGAGCTTCCGGAATTCATCATTACGGCAATTAAAGGCATTGGCAACTGTTCCACGCCGTTCTGCATGATATACGTCGGCTTCGTAATGGCAGAGATAAAATGGAGCAGGGACGTCATAGGGCCTCTGGCGTTCTATACGCTGCTGCGCCTGGTCATCATGCCCGCGGTGGTATTCACAGTGCTGTATCTTTTCCGCGTGGAGCCGGTCATCATTTGCGTTACGGTGCTTCAGACCGCGATGCCTGCGCCGTCCACGTCCGCGGTGTTTGCCGGTCAGTACGGAAAGGACGCGCGGTTTGCAGGTCAGATGGTGTTCGTTACCACGGCGCTGTCGCTCATAACGACGCCGGTGATCGTAAAGATCATGGATTCGATACTCTCGATCTAGCCCTGAACGTTACTTTTTCTAATGAAGCGCTTCAATATTACGAAATTGACGCGCTTTTTCTTTGGCGGATATAATCGAGGCAAGGAGGGAAAGACCGACATGAAAGTTTTAATACCGTACGACATTGACGAAGCAGGCAAGGCATATCTCAGAGAAAAAGGATACGACGTAGTCGTTGGAGCAGCTCACGATCAGGAGACCATCAAGAAGGACATCGCGGATGCGGACGCAGTCATAGCCAGGACCGACCTGTACAGAAAGGACGTTCTTGAGTGCGCTAAGCAGCTCAAGGTCATCGCAAGGTACGGAGTAGGACTCGACAACATCGATCTGGACTACTGCACGGAAAAGGGAATATACGTTACGATAGCAAAGGGCGGAAACAGCAACGCCGTGGCGGAAAAGACAGTTGGCCTGATGCTCGCGTGCGCGCAGAAGCTCTGCATGCTGGACAGGATGACCAAGGACGGAAAGTACTTTACCGCCCGCAACGGTTTTTCCACCAATGAAGTCAGCGGAAAGACCATAGGCATACTGGGCCTGGGAGCCATAGGCATGCTGGTGGCTCAGAAAGCGTACTTCGGATTGGGAATGAAAGTGGCCGGTTTCGACGTGTTCGCGGACAAGATGGACATCCCCGACTGGATAGATGTAAGGCCTACCATGGAAGAAGTGGTGGAGATGTCCGACGTGGTATCGATACATGTTCCGCTGCTGCCGTCCACCAGGAACCTGTTTAACAAGGACATGATCGCCAGGATGAAGGACGGAGCCATCCTTATCAACTGCGCCCGCGGCGGCATAGTAAACGAGGCGGATCTTGCGGACGCTCTAGGCAGCGGAAAGCTTGCAGGAGCCGGTCTGGACGTGTTCGAAAGCGAACCGCCGGAAGACGATAACCCGTTGTTCGCCTGCGCCAATTTCGTGTGCAGCCCGCACAACGCGGCGCTTACCGTGGAAGCCAACGCCAAGGTGTCGCTCCTGGCGGCGGAGTCCGTGGACGACGTGCTCTCCGGCAGGGCGCCCAAGTTCCCGGCAAACAAGCCGATTAAGTAAGAATAGCTTATAGAATCAAAAGGTCCGGACCCTCCGCATCGGAAGGCCCGGACTTTTATTGCGATCGTTTCAGATTATTATCTCGCGAATCTTTTTGCGGCAGAGCTCTATGAAGTACAGCTCCGCTTCCGACAGGCGGTGGTTCTTTTTCCAGCTTACGCTGTATTCCATGGTCATCTCGTTCTCGAGGTCGAAGAACGCTATGTCGTCGCGGTGCGAAAGGAAGCCGGAACTTATGACGGAACAAAGATCTCCCATGTTTACCAGGTTGCAGATGGCGGATGTGCTAAGCACATCGTAGGCGATGTCCGGTTCAAAATCGTGGGCCTGGAAGAACTCGTCTATATGCATCCTCAGCTTCGTGCGCTTGGAAGGCAGGATGAAGCGTTCGTTCTTCAGCATGTTTATGTCCATGTGCGTGTAGCCGTAGACGTCCGCCGCGGAATAGTCCTTCGGCACCAGATGATGGTTCCGGGGCATAACAAGTATCAGTTTTTCCCTGTTGAGGCAGGTGTGGTTGACGTTGGAGTCCGCTTTGAGCTCCTGGGGCATCATGAGAGTCAGCACCATGTCCAGCATGCCCAGATCCATGTGGCGTTCCGCTTCCTGCGTGGGACCTTCCTTGAGACTGATCTCGTAATCCGGGTACTTTTCCTTGAAATCCGGGTATACATGTGCAAAGAGGGTGGTGCTCCTTCCCGCGGCTGCGCCTATGAGGATGCTCTTTTCCTGGCGCTGCGAATACCGGGCCAGCTCCTCGTAGGTCTTGTCGCGTATGAGGATTATGCGCTTGGCGTTCTCTATGTAGAGCTTGCCGGCAGGCGTCGGTCTGAATCCCTGCTTATCCCTTATGAACAGTTTAAGCTTAAGGTCGTTCTCGAGTTTCGAGAGCTGCTGGCTGAGCGCGGACTGAGAGATATAGAACTGCTGAGCGGCTTTCGTAAGACTTTTATTCTCCGCGATAGCCACGATATACTCGAGTTGTTTCAGATCCATAAAGAGCATTCCTCCTCTCGACTGCATTATATCATTACTTATTCTTATAGTCTATTTAATAATTCCGAATTTGACCGTACCTGCGGTTACCCTTTACAATTAAGGCAGGAAGGGTGTTGATAAATATTTGACACTTGTCCTGAAGTTACATCCACATTTAGTTTTAGTTATTTCCCGTTTTGAGGCCTTTCAGGCCGTGTCCAATCGTTTTGTGATTTAGGAGGAGATCATGAAGAAGTTTTCAAAGATCCTTAGCCTGCTGCTCGTTCTGGCTATGGTGCTGTCTCTTGCTGCGTGCGGCACACCGGCAAACAACACACCGGCCGGCAACGACAACAACGCTAACGTAGAACCGGGCAAAGTAGAGCCCGATCCAAACTATCCTGCATCCGGCGTTCTTACCACAGACATCGCTTACGCTGCAGGCGGAACCACTGACAGAGTTTGCCGTCAGCTGTCCGCTCAGATCGCTGAGCTTCTCAAGTGCGCCAGCAACTGCCAGAACGTTACCGGTTCTTCCGCTTCCGTGGCTGGCGTAACAGTTCTTGAAGAAGGCAAGAAGGGCGACGTTCTCCTGGGCGTTCTCAACCCTGCGCCGTCTTCCTGGTACACTCTCGGATTCACGGATGAGTCGCACTGGTCCGACTGGTACACCTTCGTAGCGGTACAGTCCACCTTCGCTCTCATGGTAAAGGGCGACAGCAAGTACAACACCGCTCAGGATCTGTTCGACGACATCAAGGCCAACCCCGGCACCATCAAGTGCGGAACTTCCGGCCTCGGCACCGCCGTACATCTTTCCTGCGAGATGCTTCTTGCAGCCATCGGCGGCGAAGTCATAACCGTTCCTTATTCCGGCGGTTCTGAATCCGCCAAGAACGTCATAGCCGGCGAAGTAACGTTCATGTGGGCGTCCTACTCCGACGTTATCGACTACCTTAAGTCCGGAGATCTTAAGTGCATAGGCACCGTAGACCAGAACCCCATCACCATGACCAAGTCCGACGGCACCAGCTATGAGATGCCTTCCCTGTACAAGGATTATCCGGATGCTGCCAAGAGCGCCGCTGCTCTGGGCTACTACGGAATAGCTGTTCCCAGGTACGTGGATGACGCTCAGGTCCTGGCTCTGAAGAACGCTTTCGAGAAGGTCGTCGCAACAGACGAGTTCAAGAAGTTCGCTCAGGACTGCGGACTCAAGCCGGTCTGCTACACCGGAGAAGATGCCGACAAGCTCATGTCCATGGCAGAGTCCCTCTACGCCTGGGCCATCTATGACAACGGCCTGGCCGCTCAGGGAAGATCCCCTGCGGACATCAAGATCCCGAGAATAGCTGATTACTCCTGGGATAAGATCGATTTCACCAACATCAAGGCATGGCCTGCCCAGTAAACAATGGCTCATACGTCGGAAGGAGATCTTCTCCTTCCGGCGTTTTTGAAAACCTGCAACCAGATGTTATGGAGGTCTGTCCTTGTCTAAATTAAAGAACTGCATCGAAGGTCTGGTCATCACCTTGCTCGGAGGTTTCTTCCTCTATCTGGCTTTCAGCGTCAGGTCCAACCCGATACCTTACGGCTCCGCATGGATCAATACCCTGGCTCAGGCGAAATTTCTGCCTGTCGTAATGGCGAGTTTCGTTACGATACTCGGCATAGTAATGATCGTTATGGGGCTTAAAGGAAAGATGACCCCCGCTAAATTCGATAAGGGCGAGCCTTTGAGGCTTCTTATAGTAGTCGTCCTTGTCGCCGCTTATCTGCTGGGTATCAATTACTTCGGATTCCGCTGGCCCACAGTAGCGTTCTCCGTGATATCCGCAGTCTATTTCAACTGGAAAAAACGTCCGTGGTGGCAGATGCTCATAATCGCAGCCGTCTATATAGTGGTCGGTCTGTTTGCTCTGCCCAAGCTCATCGGACTTCGTCTCGTATAGAAAGGAGGATCTGAATGGCAAGCATTGTCAGCGAATGGCTCCATTTCGGACCCTCGCTTGTATCGTTAGTTTCTCAGCCGATGGTCTGGGTATACCTGATCGCAGGAGTTCTGCTCGGATACATCATCGGCGTTATCCCCGGACTTGGTGCCACGATGGGTATGGCGCTGTGCCTGGGCATCATTTTCCGCCTTCCTCAGGCGCAGGGACTTGCGCTTCTGATAGGCATACTCGTATCGTCCATGGCATCCGGAGGCATAACTGCTTCCCTGGCAAACATCCCGGGCACTCCGGCGGCGGCCGCAACTGTTATGGATGGATTCCCCATGGCAAAGAAGGGCAAAGGGCGCGAGGCCTGCGGATACGCTTACGTGTCATCCTGCATAGGCACCGTCACCGCAATGATACTGGTATTCTTCATCCAGCCCTTCATCTCTGCCGTGGCTCTTAAGTTCGGCAACTGGGAGACCTTCCTGTTCTGTCTGTTCGGAGTAATACTCTGTGGATCGCTGGTAGGCGGCAACCCGGTAAGAGGGTGGGTGTCCGCGTTCACCGGAATGTTCATATCGTTCTGCGGCGCGGAGCAGATCCAGTCCGTAGTGCGCTACAACTTCGGCACTGCCAAGCTGCTGAATGGCGTAAATTCCACAGTAGCCATAATCGCTCTGTTCGGCCTGGGCGAAGTTATAATGACCCTCTCCAGGCCCAACGATATAAGGGTGCAGTCGCAGTCCGGCTTCCCGATCATCGATCTTAAGGTATTTAAAAGAAACATAAAGAACATCTTCCGTTCCATGCTTGCCGGCCTGTGGGTAGGCTTCATCCCCGGCATCGGCGAGTCAGCTGCCTGCTGGTTCTCCTACGAGATCGCCAGAAAGAGCGAAAAGAACGGCAAGGATTTCGGCACCGGCGTTCCCGAGGGAATAATCGCCGCGGAAGTTGCAAACAACGCTTCCTCCGTTGGCGCTCTAATACCTTCCATGGCGCTGGGCATCCCCGGAAGCGGATCCACCGCGGTATTCATAGCCGCGCTGTTTCTTATAGGCTTCCACCCCGGACCGCTGCTCCTTACGGACTCCCCGGGAATACTCTGCTCGCTCACGATACTGTTCATACTTGCAGCGATCGTAATGATAGGCGCAGGCTACGTGCTTACCCGCTTCGCCATCAAGTTCCTTACGATAGACGAGAACGTGCTGATGCCGATAATCGTGATATTCTGCGCCATCGGTTCGTACGCGTCCACGTATACCCGCTTCAGCCTGATACTGCTTCTGGTGTTCGGTGTGGTCGGCTATCTGATGAAGAAATTCGGATACCCTGTACCCCCGATGCTCCTGGGGCTTCTGGTCGGCGGCACCATGGACTCCGCGCTGAGAAGAGCAGTCATACAGTACAGCAACAATCCTGTCGAGATGATCACCAGGCCCTTCGGGCTTGCGATAATGGCATTCCTTATCATAATGACCATATTCTCGATACGTACCACCAATTCCACCAAGAAGGCATCCAAGGACGTTGCCAAGGTCCTTGCGGAGGCCGGAGCGGAAGACCCGCAGGCTGAATAAGGAGGGCATATACAAATGGCAAAACTTGTAAACGGAAACGCGGTCTTTAATTATGACGAGCTTAAGGACTGGGGACTGGAAGTCTGCAAAAAAGTCGGCATAGGCGACGAAGAGGCCAAGGTCCTGGTGGAGATCCTGCTCCTTACGAACCTCCGCGGAATAGACACCCACGGCATAACGATGCTTCCGTCCTACGCGGAAAGGTATTCCAACATAGAGCACTTCGACATTAAGATCGAAAAGGACCACGGCGCCGGCGCGGTCATCAACGGCGGCAACCATACCGGGCAGTACGTCACGGTGCTGGCCATGGACGAGGCCTGCAAGCGCGCGGACAAATACGGCATCGGTCTTGTGGATGTCAAGGAGATAAACCACAGCGGAGCCATGGGCGTTTATGGCTACATGCTGGCAAAGCGCGGATACATAGGCCTTGCCACAACCAACTCCATGCCTCTGATAGCGCCCTGGGGCGGACTTGAGCCGCTGTTCGGCAACAACCCGTTCTCCATAGCCGTTCCGGACGGAGACACACCGTTCGTCCTGGATATCGCCAACTCCGTGGTCGCGCGCCAGAAGATCTACAACTATCAGCGCGAAGGAAAGCCCATACCCGAGGGCTGGGCCACCGACAAGGACGGAAACGTCACGACGGATCCCAACAAGGCGCTGGAGGGCACGCTGCTTGCGATAGGCGGACACAAGGGCACAGGCATAGCACTGATGATAGACGTCATCCTGGGACTGTTCGCAGGCGGCTCATTCGGCGTCAACATCTGTCCCAACGTCGTTCGCGACAGACCGCAGCACGTTTCGCAGATGATAATAGCGATAAAGCCGGACTTCTACATGGATAAGGAAGAGTCCGAGGCGGCCATCAAGGCGTACAAGGAGAGGTTCTACGCTATCCCTGCCAAGAAGGGCGCAAGAACGTATCTTCCCGGCGAGATTGAGCTTATAACCCAGGCTGACCGCGAAAAGAACGGCATACCCATCACGCTGCCGCGTCTTAAGGAAATGAACGAGTTTAATGAAAAGTTCGGGCTTGCCCGCATAGAGCTTGAATAGCAGAAAGGATACGACAATGAAAGACACAGAATTCATCCACGGCATTATCCCGCCGATAATCACTCCGATAGACGAGGATGAGAAGATCGATGAGAAGCTTTTCCGCGATCAGATCGAGTACATAATCCGCGGCGGCTGCGCAGGCGTTCTGGTATTCGGCTCCAACGGCGAGTTCTACGTAATAGAGGACGACGAGATGGAGCGCGGCCTTAAGATCGCTGTGGACCAGGCGGCCGGCAGAGTACCCATCTTCTTCGGAATAGGCGCAATAAGCACCAAGAAGTGCATCAAACTCGCCAAGATGGCTCTGGCCAACGGAGCCAAGGCAGTTTCCGTGCTGCAACCCATGTACATAAAGCCGGATCAGCGCGAACTGTACAAGCACTACAAGACCATTGCTGACGCGGTAGCCCCCAGCCCCATGCTGATCTACAACAATCCGGGCCGCGCCGGCTACGGACTCACCGCGGACCTTATCGTTCAGCTGAATGAGGACTGCGAGAACATCGTGGGTATCAAGGATACCAGCGGAGACATGACTCTTGTCGAAGAGATCATCCGCAGGACGCGCCACACCGGTTTCAGGCTTCTGGGCGGCAAGGATACGCTGCTGTTCCCGACGCTGGTATGCGGCGGCTACGGCGGAGTCTGCACCATGGCAAACGTCTATCCGGAGCTCGTAGTATCTATCTACGAGAAGTTCGTGGCTGGTGACATTGAGGGCGCGCGCGAGGCTCAGTACGTAATGAACCCGATCCGCCTCTCCATGGATAAGTCCACGTTCCCGGTGGCTGCCAAGGCAATGTGCAAGGCCATAGGAAGGGACATGGGAGTACCTTATCTTCCTACTCTGGAGCCCTCCGAAGCCGGCTGGGCTGCCATCAACAAAGCGCTTAAAGAAGCGGGCCCGCTCAAGTAGAAACGACCTCCTCCTTAAGGAATGCATAAATATGCGGAAGTGGCTGCATCTGCGGTCACTTCTGCTGTATAATAAACAAAAAAGGTATTGCCGGATAAAACACTGAAGTTGTATTAGGGAGAATCAAGATGGAACGCAGGTATATTCTGTCCGACCCAAAGGACAACGTCGTAACGCTGCTTGAGAACGCGTCCGCAGGAGACGTGATCAAGTTTGCGGATTCGGAACTTGTCCTTCTTCAGGACGTTCCGTTCGCGCACAAGGCGGCTGCAGCGGATATTCCGAAAGGCGCAAGCATCTTCAAGTACGGCGAGCGCCTGGGCTATGCGCTCTGCGACATAAAGAAAGGCGAGTGGGTGCATCTCCACAATCTGGGCTGCGACACGCTGGATCAGGGAAGCTACGATCCTCTCGCGGAGAAAGGAACGCACGGGGCTGCGGCCGAAAACTTCGCCGCGGCTGAGCGCACCACCTTCATGGGCTACAGACGGCCGGACGGCAGGGTGGGAGTCCGCAATTACGTTGCGATAATACCTTCCGTGCTCTGCGCGGATACCGCTTCAAAAATGATAGCAAAGCAGGTCCCCGGATGCGTGGCGCTTACCCACGGCGTGGGATGCGGCCAGTACGGTTACGACGCGGAGATAACCGCCAGGACGCTAAAGGCGATGGGCTCGCACCCCAACATCTACGCTGCGGTGGTCCTGGGGCTGGGCTGCGAACGCTTCCAGTCCTCCGAGCTTTACGAAGCGATAAAGGCGTCCGGAAAGCCGGTGGAGCACATAGTCATACAGGAAGAGGGCGACGTCTTCAAGACAGTCGAGAAGGGCGTGGCGGCAGCCAGACGCTTTGCAAAAGAAGCGTCGGAGCTAAAGAGGGAGCCCTGCAGCATATCCGAGCTCATAATAGCCACAAAGTGCGGAGGCACGGACGCCACCAGCGGTCTTGCAGCAAATCCCGCCGTCGGCAGCTGCTGCGACAGGATAGTGGGGCAGGGCGGCAGCGGCATCATCTCCGAGGTCGGCGAACTTCTGAACACGGAGCACATCTTCATGAGAAGGGCCGACACACCGGAGGTTTCGGAAAAGATAGACCGCACCTTCTGCGATTACAGAGATTACCTGCGCGAACACTGCGATCCGCGCTACGAAAAGCGGAACGACCTTGTGACCCCGGGCAATGAAGACGGTGGCGTTACGAACGTGGTGGAGAAAGCCCTGGGCGGAGTGGTAAAGTCCGGAAGCAGCAGCTTTGCGGACGTTCTGGAATACGCCACAGCGCCGGAAGACGGAAAGCACGGGTTCTTCCTGATGAACTACGGAAACCACGACGGCGAGGTCGTAACCGGAATGATCGGCTGCGGAGCTCAGATCTGCCTGTTTACAACGGGCAGGGGCACCCCGACAGGTTTTCCGTTCGTTCCGGTAATAAAGATAACTGGCAACGCGGAGACGTTCGCCAAGATGCGGCTCAACATAGACTTCGATGCATCGCCGGTGATCAGCGGGGAAGCGAGCGTGGACGAACTGGGCGGAAAGCTGTTCGAAAAACTGCTGGCTGTTGCGGAGGGCGAACAGACCGTGTCCGAGATGCTCGGCGCGGACGAACTGTTCTGCATAGCAAGTCACAGCTGAAAGATATAGCACATAATAAAAATCTCCGCGACTGC
>JAFZRK010000098.1 GCA_017619905.1 Bacillota bacterium | reverse complement strand
CTCTCCCCGCTCATGATAGTTGCCGGCGACCACGCCGCCAACGACATGGCCGGAGACGATGACGACTCCTGGAAGAGCGTCTTCGAAAAAGCCGGCATTAAGGTGACCTGCCGCGTTGCCGGGCTTGGCAGCGACTGGAGAGTCCAGCGCATGATCGCCTACCACTGCGGAAAGGCAATAGAGAAATAGCAGCATATGAAAACTCCCCTCCGAGAATTACGGAGGGGAGTTTTTTAATGGTTATCAAATTGTACCGAACAGGAAGTTCAGTTCTCTTCTTTTCTGCGTGTTGCGATAAGCACAACTGCTGCGGCGATGCAGATAACTGTTGCTGCACCCCAGACGAACATCTTGGAATGATCTCCGGTAGCCGGGTTGCTGGTCTTTACTACAGCGTTCGGGGACAGCTTATCATACGTGATGGTCGCCTTGCCGTCGGTGCTCTTGCCGACAACTTCCCACTTCTCTCCGTTGAAGTGATAGAAGAAGTAGATGTCGCCTTCCTTGGCATCCTTGATCTCGAACTCGAGGGTCACCGGGAACTCGGTGCCTTCGGGAACAGTGATGTCTCTCTGCCAGATTATGTCGTCTATAACGTCCTCGGTCTCTATGTCCGGATTCACCTGTACCGCGATCTTCTTGGTAAGCTTCTGATCTTCAGTAAGATCGCCCTTGGTCCAGTGTACGGGGTCGGAAGCATTATCCTTTGCAGATACGATCTTCACAACGTCATCGTCCTCAGCCTGGACATCGTTGAATGTAAGAGTTCCCTTGGACTCGCTGACGATTGCTTCTCTCTCGTACCAGGCATCCTTGGAAACAGAGTGGAAGGAAATGATTATGGGCTCCGCCATCAGGTCTGTGATGGAATCCAGATCTCCGGCCGTCTCCATCCACAGGAGCGTGAATGTGAACACCTTGTCCTTAATGCTTACGATCTCAGCGCTGGAAGCCTTGTCCTTGGTGCCGATGAAGGCCTTGTCGAAGGAATCGCTTCCCATGGTCAGATCGAGGACCTTCTTATAACCGTTGGAATTCGGACCGCCGATCGTAGTAAGAGTGGCTGTAGACGGCTTGAACATCTTTACGTTATTAGTGATCTTAAGTTCCTTGCTTCCCTCGTAGTCACCTGCAACAAGCGTCTTTGCCTCCAGATCCAGTTCGATCTGACGCGGATAGAACGCTCTCTCGAGCGGGTTCTCTCCCGCCTCGTACTTGGCAAGATAGCTGTTGGAAATGGACACCAGCGGGATGTATGTGTCGCTGTCGGAAATGGGCAGTCTGAACTCAAGCTTACCATCAGCGTTAGTGGTGCCTTTTATCCACTTGGTCCTGTCGTTTCCGTTTGCCTTGGCCTCTTCATAGGTTCCCTTGAACAGGTTCTCGTAGCTCTTTCCGCTGAGCGCGAACACCAGGGTCTTGGTTCCGTCCTCTGCAGTCTCCACATATGCGGTGACCACCTTGAACATGCCGGTGTTGTTGGTTATGGTGAGATCTACGTGAGCTGCAGATTCCGAATCCTTCAGAGCCTTGAGTGCTTCCTCTGCCGCGGTCAGTGTCGCCAAATTCGATACCAGTTTCTTCTGGGCATCTGTAAGTTTGTCGTAAGCTGCGCGGGCAGCAGTTATAGCTTCTTCTTTTTCAAGAGTGACTTCTCCAATCGCAGCTATCTTTTCATCGACTGCAGCTGCAGCAGCGGCATCCACCTCATCCTGCTGCGCAGTCTTCAAAGCAGCCAATGCCTCTTCCGCAGCAGTTAATGTTTCAAGATTTGCAACAAGGTCTTTCTGAACATCGGTCAGAGCATCATATGATGCGCGGGCAGCGGTAATTGCCTCTTCACTATCCAGAGTGACCGTGCCAATCGCTGCGATCTCTTCATCAACTGCGGCTGCTAAGATCACATCGTCAACTGCATTACCGGTCGGAAGTGTTGTGTCAGAACTTTCCTTTTCGATTCCGGTAACAGTTACTGTCGCATCTTTGCTGGGCTTGTACCATGTGCGCCCAAGATCATTTCCATTGCTATCCACATAGCCAACTTTATATCTAAGGATGATGTTAAGTACAGATCCGCCTTCAGGGAAAGAAAGAAACGCTTCATTATCCTCAATCGGAATAACAAAAGTAACTCCCCTTGTTCCGTCTTCATTGACTATATCGTTGTAGAAGCCCCTTATGCCTTCTTCTTCTCCGGTCTTGATCTTTTCGCTGTATAGACCAAGCATGATTTCGGAATAACGCTTATCGTTTTTAGTAACAATAATAAGCGTTGCAGCGCCGTCTTTGATCACAACTTTGCATGAATTAGTATCGATAATATTCTTGAACATTGAGAGTGAACTTGTGATTCCGTTCGCTTTATATGTGCCGTCCTCATAAGTTGTAGCCTCTTCATCTGCGAACACAGTCGCCGGGATCAGGCAGATCACCAGCAGCAGCGCCAGCAGGATACTTAAGAAACGATTAGTTTTGTTCCTCATTCTTTCTCTCCTTTAACTAACAATATTGCGTCAGGCCGCCTTGCTGGACGGGCCTGTATTAAAACCAAACTACTGCAGACTGAACCGCACCGTGTATTCGATCTCGTGCGGGGTGCTCATCGCGGTGGTGTCCCCTATAACAGTGATCGTTTTATCCAACGCGGATATCGGGAACGTGAACACCGAATTGCCGCCGTTGTTCTGGTTTTCGTATCTGGTGCCGCCGACCTTCATGTAATCATAATTCGGGCTGCTCCACTGAACGGTTACAGTCATTTTGCCGCCGCTTACATGCAGCGTTGCGGGCGAGGTGATCTTTGCTTTTCCGGTGCCTCCGCTGAATGCAACGCTTACTTTGTAGTCGCCGTCCGCCAGTGTGTCCGATGCGGGTTCGCTGCCGCCCTGTTCGCCGGAGCCTTCATCCTGCTTTCCTCCATCCTGACTGCCGGAGCCGCCGTCCTGCTTTCCGCCGTCCTGACTGCCTGAGCCGCCGTCCTGGCTGCCGGAGCCGCCGTCCTGCTTTCCGGAATCGTCCTTCTTGCCGTCGTCCTTCTTCGGCGTGTCGTCTGCAGTCTCCACAGGCTTGAAGGCGTCCGCAGAGAGGCTGTCGGAATCCGCAAGTATGGTGCGGTCGTACCACTTGCCGGAAGCGTCCGCATATGCGGAGCACTTAAGGACCTCGTTGAGCGACTTGATCATTACCCTGAAGGTGGTGTTGCCGTCCGAGTCCACTTCGCCCTCGGAAACCGCAGTTGCAGAAGCCGCGGAAGCCGCGTCGCCCGCGTACATCCTGCTGTAAGCATCGCCTTCAACTTTCAGCACCAGCTGCATTACGTCGCCTACCACAACAAGTTTGCTCTCCAGTATCTTGAACAGCCCGGATCCGGACGCCACATTAATGTCGTAGGTGCCTTCCTTAAGCTTGTCCACGGCAACGGCCTGTGCGCCGGCTTTGGTGATGTCCGCCAAAGCAGTCATTTCCTCTTCGGTGGGACCGGCAGGGACAGGTAAGGTGTTCTCGTTTTCAGCGGAATTCTCCGTGTTGTTTGCCGGAACCACAGCATTATTGGCATTCCCTGCGCCGCAGCCCGCCAGCATGGAGAGCGCCAGAACCAGGCATATAAAGAGCGCTGCTGTTTTTCTGAAACTCATTTTTTCCTCCTGATGAAACAAAAACCTCCGCACAAGGCAGAGGTTCAGCACAATAAAAAACAGCTGCCGACCAATTCCTCGTGGCCCGGGCACAAAGCCCGCTTTACGCATACGGCAGGTCTCCTGGCTTGCGGATCGTTACGCTTCGGGCTGCCTTCCCGGCCGTTCGGCCAGTGGCTCTATTGCCCGCGTTCCCCGCTTACAGTGACGGGATCGCACAGGACTTGCACCTGTTTCCCTTTTCACCCCGGCAATGGCGCCGGGACACCGTATCGACAATATTGATTCTGGTATATTCTACCATTATCTGCCGCTAACTACAAGAACAATTATGCACCTTATGTATAGAATCCCGGCAATAAAACGATCCCGGGCATTTCTGTCCGGGATCTTGTGTTGGCTGTAGTTCCTAGATGTGCTGCATGTTGCGGTTGATTACTTCGATCTGCATCTCGTTGTTGAGCTGTACGAAGTAGGCGCTGTAGCCTGCTATGCGTACAAGCAGCTCTCTGTGATCCGCCGGGTGCTCGTGGGCGTCGATCAGGGTCTCCTGAGTAACGACGTTGAACTGCACCTGCTTGCCGCCGTTCTTAAGATAGGTGGTGATGAGCGCCGCGAACTTCTCGTGGTCCTCTTTGGTCTTGAGGTTGTTCGGGTCGAACTTCATGTTCAGAAGAGTCGCCTGCCACGGATCCTGGTCGATGTTGAGAGCAGACTTCATTACGGCTACCGGGCCGTTTACGTCGCGTCCCTGCATCGGGCTCATGGTGCCGTCCGCCAGCAGCGTTCCCGCCTTACGGCCGTCCGGGGTGGCTCCGGTAAGGAGTCCGCCGGGCTGGTGGCTCGTGATGGAGATGCCGCAGGGAACGGTGGTGCCGCCGGTGATGGTCGGCTTGGTGACCACGAAGTCAGCCAGCATCTTGTAGAGGTCCGCCACGATCTTATCCACGTAAGGATCGTCGTTGCCGTACTTGGGCGCGGCAAGGAAGTCCTTCTGCATGTCCTCGTAACCTACCCAGTCCGCCTCCAGAGCGTCGTAGAGCTGCTTCATGGTGTACTTCTTGTCGTCGAAGACCAGCTTCTTGATGGCTGCCATGGAGTCGCCCACGTTGACCATGCCTATGGAGCATACCGATGCGGTGTTGTCGAACGGTATGTCGTGCCTGCACCAGATGTCCTTGCCGGACTCGATGCCGTTCTGCATGAGAGCGGAGCGGAACGGGTCGGGCAGTATCTCCTGGGTGATCTTTATCTCTACGTTGTTGCGCTCGCAGACCGCGGAGACGCAGTACTCGAACTGCTTCCTCCAGGCCTCCCACAGCTCGTCGAAGCTCTTGAAGCTGCAGAAGTCTCCGGTCTGGATGCCTACCATCTGGTTGGTGCGGGCACCCCAGCCGTTGTGGCGCATGATGTCGAAGATCATGGTCATGATGGTCATGGGGACCGGGCCTGTCCTGGCCTTGCCGGGCAGGTTGGCGTCCAGGCATCCGGTGATGACGTACTCGCGCGCGTCCTCTATCGGAACGCCGTGCATCGTAAAGAAGTTCGTATACGAAGCGTCGGAGATGAATGCCGGCATGGACAGTCCCGCCACCTGGCACTCAACGCCCTTCATTATAAGGTCGTGAGGAGTGGAATCCGCCACGCACAGCGTAATGGTGTGGTGCGGGGTGCGGGTAATGAGCGCGGCCTCCAGCAGCATGTAGGAGATGTCGTTGGTGGCGTCCGTGCCGTCTTCCTTAACGCCGCCGATAAGGAAGTTGTGCCACTTCGCGAAGCCGGCGTTCTTCTTGCGGTTCATCTTTCCGGAAGTCCTGTTCAGCTCCATGTCCTTGAAGCGAAGCAGGCACAGAAGCTCAAGCGCTTCCTCGTAGGTTATCCTGCCGGCTTCCAGATCCGCCTTGTAATACGGATACATCATCTGGTCGAAGCGGCCTCCCGGAAGCGTGGTGGACGGGGAAAGCATCAGAAGCTGGAACCACATGCACTGCAGGGCCTCTCTGAAGGTCCTTGCAGGGTGCTGCGGTATCCACGCGCAGGTCTCGGAGATCTGTTCCAGCTCCGCCTTTCTCTTAGGATCGGCTTCCTTCTCCGCCATCTCTTTGGCGAGCTCGGAATATCTCTTAGCCAGGGTGTTTATCGCCTCGAAGGAGTAGATGACGCCCTGATAGTATCTGAACTTCTCTATGCTCTCGGAGTCGAAGAACCTGAGCTCGGACTGCAGTTTCTTTGCCTGCTCTATCAGAGCCAGAGTTCCGTTCTTGAGTATCTTTTCGTAATCAACGCACAGAAGCACGAGCGACGGTCCGAGTCCCAGACCGCTCTGAGCGTAACCGCCGCCTACGCCGCGGCCTTCGCCCTTTGCCTTCCACGGAGGAAGCACGAGTCCTTCCTGAAGGAGCTTGATTATGTGCTCATCGGCCTGCTCGTAGTATATGTCTCCCTGCATGCCCATCTGGGTGGCCGGGTTGTGGTGCTTGTTGAGCTCCTGGAGGTCCCTTTGGTCCTCCTCGGTCATAAGGTAGCCGTCCTCCACCAGAGAGTCGATCTCGTCCTGGCTCCAGATGCCGTAGTTGGGGTCTATCTCCAGGCCCATGGGCTTGGAAGCGCCGATGCCAACGATGAGCTCGTCGTCCGCTATGGCGATGGGCATCCTCTCGGTCCAGGCCTTGAGTATCTTTCCGCGCTGGACTATGGGGGCGTCGTGCTTGTTCTTTTCGACTACGTCGGCGTAGATCCTGTACTTCTCTATGCAGATCGG
>JAFZRK010000097.1 GCA_017619905.1 Bacillota bacterium | reverse complement strand
GTACTTAACTTCGATCTTCTTGCCCATTTCCTTTGCAGCAGCAGCTGCGCCCTGGACGAAGCCGTAACCGTATCTGCAGCATGCCGCGTTGGTTCCGCCGCCGCCGCCCATGAATCCGAGCTTCTCGTATCCTTCTTTAACTACAGCGTATCCCGCGAAGTAACCGCACTGCTCTTCCTTGAAAGCGATGCCCGCTACGTTGGCAAGACCCAGGTTCCATCCATCGATGAATACGAACTTGACATCGGTGAATTCCTTGGCGGCCTTCTCCAGAGCAGCTGCCTGGAGGAAGCCCGCGCATACGATGACCTTGGCGCCGCCGTCGGCAGCTGCCTTCATTGCGTTGTAACGGTCGTCGTCGGTAGCTTCGGATCCGTTGGCCGGCTGATAGTACTTATAGCTGAGGCCTTCGTTGTAAGCGTAGAGCTTAACGCCGTCGTAAGTGCCCTGGTTGAAGGACTTATCCTTCAGCTGGCCGATATCGGTAACGAACGCTACCTGATACTTGCCGTCCGGGGAGGTCATGGTGTCCGCGATCTTGTCAGGATCGGTCTCCGGAGTGGCCGGTTTCACCGGACCTGCCGGAGTGGTGTTGTTTGCCGGCGTATTGTTTGCCGGGGTGTTGTTAGCCGGTTTTCCGCATGCCGCAAGGCCGAATACCATTACGAGCACGAGGAGTATAGCTAATACTTTCTTCATTGCTTTTTTCTCCTTTTTTTAGATATAACTGATTTTGGGCTGAGCCCTTATTTGCTATAGAAATATTATACCACTATTACGGTGTATAAACTACGGAAATATTTAAATTTCAAGGTTATTTCCGCTTAATTCTGCGGCCTTTATGTACTGCGGCCACAAATATTTCAGGGCTTATTTGTTGAGCACGCCTTTCTCGAGCTGCTTCACCGCTTTTACTATGCGGCTGGTCCCGAGTCGCTCCGCGCCCAGCTCTATGAAGTCTTCCGCGTCCTTAAGATCCGCTATGCCTCCGGCGGCCTTCACTTTTACCTCCGGCCCTACGTTGGCCCGAAGCAGCGCGACGTCCTCCCTGGTGGCGCCTCCGGTCGAGAAGCCCGTGGAAGTCTTAATGTAATCCGCCCCTGCCGCCGTAACGCATCTGCAGGCGCGTATCTTCTCTTCGTCCGTAAGCAGGCATGCCTCGATTATGACCTTAAGGATATGATCTCCGCAGGCGGCCTTTATCTGCCTTATCTCCTCCTCAACGAAGGCGTCGTTGCCGGCTTTCAGCTCGCCGATGTTGATGACCATGTCGATCTCGTCCGCGCCGTTCTCTATGGCGTTGCGTGTCTCGAAGATCTTTACCGCAGCGGTGCTGTAGCCGTTGGGGAAGCCGATGACCGTGCAGACCGGCACCCTGCCCGCCGCGTACTCCTTAGCTCTCCTTACGAAGGCCGGAGGAATGCAGACGCTGGCTGTGCGGTACTTTATGCCGTCGTCCACTATCGCCTTTATGTCCTCCCACGTGGACTCCTGCTTAAGGAGCGTGTGGTCGCATTTCGAAAGAATGTCCCTGATCTCCATAACTATTTCCTTTCCGCGTATGTTCCCGACGCGACGTCCTCTATCTTGAAGCCCAGAGGCATTATCTCCTCCAGGGTGTACACTTTGTAGTCCTGGGGCGTTTTGGCCAGTATCACCTTAAAGTCCTTGCGGCAGAACTCCACCATCACCTGCCGGCAGACCCCGCACGGGGCGCAGTAGGTCTCCGGCACTTCCCCGAAGCCGCCCGCGATCGCTATGGCCGTGAACTCCCGCGCGCCTTCGCTGACCGCCTTTACGAACGCCGTGCGCTCCGCGCAGATGGTCGGGGAGTACGAGCTGTTCTCCACGTTGCAGCCGGTGAACACGCGTCCGTCCTTTGCCAGAAGCGCCGCTCCCACCGCGTGACCGGAGAAAGGCGTGTAGGCCATCTTCCGCATCTCCAGCGCGGTCTTTGCAAGTTCTTTTTCAGTCTTTTTCGTCAGTTTCGCCATCTTTTCCTCCGCTTGCGCGCGCTGCTCTGCGGCTCAGCGCGCTTAAGGCCAGAGCCGACGCCCAGCCGATGAGCAGTATGCCCGCGAATATCGCAATGCCTACTGGAAAGCCCCACAGCACGAAGCCGTAGAAATCGTTCCTGTTGGGCCACTCGCCGGGGCCGTTGATCAGTATGTTGCCTATATAGAATATACCATATATCACCACGGGAATGACGCTCTTTATGGTGTCTTTGAGCGATATGTCGCCGAAATGCTCCAGGAATACGAATTCCGCGAACGCGATGACCGGAACCAGAAGGTGGAACCAAAGGTTGGCGCCCCTGTACATGCTCCGGTAGCCGTAGATGGGGCCCAGGAACAGCGCCACTACAAGGAAAGTAACGGATACGCAGGCCGCTGCGGACAGCTTCGTAAGGTACACGCCCCTGCTGATGCGCTCCGTCTTTCCGGACAGCAGCTTTCCGATGCTTATCGCGGCTGCGAGCGAAGCGGCTCCTTCGAACAGGTTCGAGAGCACGGTGAAGTACTTGAGGTTGGCGAGTCCGGAGGTGGACATGGCGCCGTTGCCGCTGCGGAATACCATGCGAAGGAAGAACGCGGCAACTATCAGGAAGATCAGCGCGTTCAGGGCAAGGCATATCTTCAGTTTTGTTCTGCGGGCACTTCCGTCCATGTTTCTACTCCATTTTCAAGTCATACTGCTTTCTGCTGTCCCAGGGCCGGCCGTATAGGCCTCTCAGCCCACTGCGCGGCTTCACGCTGAGCCTTTTTGCGGCTTTTCAGCGGTCGGCTCGTACCTAACGGCCTCCCGTAAAAGCCGAACAAAAAGTCTCCTCTACCGCTCCGGAGCGCTTCGAGGGCCTTACCGGCCGGCCCCGGACATCTCAATGCTACATTCCCTCGATCATGTAGTTGAGCCACTTGCCGGAGCGGAAGCGGCGGAACAGGATAAAGAACTTTATGATGCCTTCGGCCTGAACGATAAGGACGACCAGGTAGATGGGCAGCTTGAGTACGAGCGCGCCTATGAACGACAGGGGCACGCTGATGAGCCACATTATGAGTATCTCCGTTATCGCGGCAAAGCGTGTGTCGCCCCCTGCGCGCAGCGTCCCGGATATCAGGACGCCGTTCACGAGGTATACGGGGCAGAACGCCGCGTTCACGTACATTATCTTTTTAGCGAGTTCGAAGCCCTCAGGGCTGAGTTCGAAGATGCGGATTATTAAGCCCGCGAACAGGGCGATGAGGACACCTGCCACAGCCCCGAACACCACGGCCAGCCGCACGAGCTTGCGCGCCGTCTCTTTCGCCTCGTCCTTTCGGTCCTCGCCTATCCTAGCGCCCACCAGTATCAGCGACGCGTCGCCTATGCTGAACATGCACATAAGGAAGAGGTTCATCACCGTGATCGCCGCGGAATACGCCGCGTATTCCAGCGTTCCTATGTGGCTGTAGGCCGCGCTCATCGCGGAGTTTGCGCCGCTCCAGAGGGTCTCGTTGAGCGTCGTGAAGATGTTGTTTTTGTATATTCTTTTGGCGAATGCCTTGTCGAACCGGAACATCCGCGCGGAGATGCCCCTCAGCGGGTTTCTGCGCACGAACACCATGCATATCATGAGGCAGAACTCCAGCACCCTGGCGATCACAGTCGCGAGCGCCGCGCCGCGGACCTCCAGCCGCGGGAAACCCAGATTGCCGAATATCAGGCAGTAGTTGAAGAACACGTCCGTGACGAAAGCCGCCAGCGAGATGTACATGGGTATCCTGGTCTGCTCAGTGGCGCGCAGACTGGTGGACAGCGGGTTTATTATTCCTATCAGGAGAAAGTTGACCGAGGCCGTCCGCAGGTACTCCGCGCCGAGCGCAGCGGCCGTTGGATCCGTCGTGTAAAGAGCCATCACCTTCAATGGAAAGAACGTGCCCAGGCAGAAGAACACCGCGCTGAGCACCGTCGTGTTCACCATGGCGAAGCCCATTACTCTTTTTATGTTGTCCGTGTCCTTGGCGCCCCAGAGCTGTGTAAGGAAGGTGGAGCAGCCGGTGCAGAAGCCGAAGACCATCATCCACTGTATGTTAAAAAGCTGCACTCCCAGATTGACCGAGGAGAGCGCAGTTTCAGAAAGACTGCTCACCATCATGTTGTCCAGCAGCGTAAGCGAGGCGCTCACGAGCCCCTGCAGCGCCACCGGAATGGCTATCCTTGCGACTTTTCCGTAAAACTTGCGGTCCATCATCTCCTGAAGCGTCCGCGTATGAGTTCGTTCGCCTCGATTATCTTTTCTGCGGGCACTCCGCACTCATGAAGAAGAGCGTACTCGGCCAGACAGCCGGGACCTATCGGCACCCTGAAAGCGCCGCAGTCGGATCCGGCGGCTATCTTCGCGCCCAGAGCGGAAGCCCTTGAAACCGATGCCTTGAGCTCCTTTGCCGTGCGGTCCGCCACGTCCTCGTCAAAGCCGGGGCGGTTGCAGAACGCGGCGATCGCGGCTATCGTGGGCACCCAGATGGTGTCTGACTCCGCCAGCGCCGCAGAGCATTCCTCATCCATGAAAGCGCCGTGCTCAACGCTGTCGGTGCCGGCTTCAATGGCCGCCAGGACCGTGTCCCTGCCGTTGCAGTGAGCCATTACGGCAAAGCCCTCGCCGTGCGCTATATTAACGAGCTCCTTTATCTCCTCCGCGTCCAGAGGAGGCGTAGAGAGCTCGCCGTATTCCCTGAAGGTTATGATTCCGGAGTACATTATCTTTATGAAGTCCGCGCCTTTTGAAGCGGCCTCGGCCACCAGCGCGCGGTATTCCTTAATGTCCTCGAAAGGCCGCCCGACTATGCCGCCGTAGCGCCCTTTCCTGTGTATGGCGAACACCGGAGTGACGTACTCCAGTCCCAGCTCCGGATGCTCATTTACGTACTGCTTTGCCTCCGCGGTGATGCCGTCCGCATCGCCGCCGTCGCGGAAATAGCTGACTCCGCATGAAGCCAGCGCATTAAATGACGAGGCGTAGTCCGCCCCGCCCATCATTATGTGTCCGTGACATTCGTAAAAACGGTATTCCATAGGGTCCTGCCGCAGTCCGCGGCTTTATTTCTTCTTGATCTTGTAGAACAGCATGTAGTTGACTTCGCCGGTATCCGGCAGGAAGGACTGGCCTTCGAACTCGTCCGTCCTGTACGGGAAGAAGTACTCCTCCCAGCAAAGCGCAAAGCCGTACGCGTCTTTGGCGAGCTGCTGCTGGAGGGCTTTGGCTCTCTGTGTATACTGGTCGTCGCTCGTGGCCAGCGCAAGGGAATCCAGCAGTTCGGACAACACCGCGTCGGAGACGGGCTGCCATCCTCTGCCTTCTTCCGCCAGCGCTGCCGCGGCGGTACGGAACATGTCTTTTCCGCTTTCCGTGCGCCCTATCACCAGCCCGAAGCCGGCCGTAAGGTCCACTCCGGGTCGCTCTTCCGCGGTCTCTCCGTCTTCCTGAGCATCCGGCGCCGCCGGCTCGTCGTCCTGAGGCGCCTCCTGATCGTCCGCATCCGTCACCGGTCCAAGGTAGACGGCTCTGATGCCGATCTCCTTAAGACCCTTGACTATGACGGCGCCGATCTTGTCGTATAGCTCCTGCCTCTCCGGCAGGGCCTGAGAAGCTATTCTGAAAGAAAAGTTCCTTCCGTCCGGAAGCTCGCGCACGCCGTCGTCGTTCCTGTCCGCAAAGCCCGCCTTATCCAGCTGCCTTGCCGCTTCCTCCCTGTCCGTGACGAAGGTCTCCGGAGAGTCGTCGAAGCCCATCGCGGACGGAGACAGCAGTCCTCCGGAAGGCACGCGTCCGGTATCCGCGCAGCAGAGTTCCTTTACGGCTTCCCAGTCTATGCTCAGAAGCACCGCTTTTCTGAACTCCTCAACGCTGCAGCACGGCAGCTCCGTTCCGAACACAGCGACGTCCATGTCCGCCCCGAAAAAGCTCCCCGGGTCTATCCCTTCCAGCCCGGCAAAGAGCTCCGCCTGTGTATAGTCGTAAGGAGAATCGTATTCGTAGATATAGTCTATGTCATGGGCAGCCAGCGCTTCCATGAGCGCGGTCTTGTCCGTATAGGTCCTTATCGTGATGCTGTCCACGCGGGCCTCACCAAGGTAGTCGTTGCCCGGGAAAAGCTCCAGCTCAACGGTGTCCGAGCCGACCTTGGTCACCTTGTACGGTCCGCAGCCCACGTTGTATCCGGCGCCCTTGTATTCCGCGGCCTGCTCGGCAGTCACATTCTGCCAGACATGCTTCGGAAGCAGGCCTTCCAAAGCGCTTTCCGAGCGCAGGTACCTGTAGGCGTCCGGAGCGGAGAAGACTATCACCGCCTGGTTGTCCGCGGTCTTCCTGACCTCCTTGAAGGATGCCAGCGCCTCGTCCTTAAGCACGTCGCGCCTGTACTCCAGAGTAAAGATCAGGTCATCCACCGTTACGGGCTCTCCGTCGTGCCATTTGAAAGTCGTGGGGAACGCGATGCGTATCTCCGTCGCGTCGTCCGACACAGCATAGTCCAGCGCGAAATACCCGCGTATCCTGTGGAACTCCCCGCGCACGAACAGCGGAGCGTTTACGGCGCAGGTGTAACTGAACAGACCCATGGATCCGCTGCGCGAAAGGATGTTGACGTCCTCCGGCACGGCAGTGGTGCCTATCGTTATATGACCGATGTGCTCTACCGCCGGCTTTGAATCCTCTCCGCCGTCGTCGAAATTGAAGATCGGTGAACAGGCCGCGAGCGACAGGCACAGAGCCCCCGCCAGCAGAAGGCACAGAGCGGTCTTTATTGCTTTGTTGATGCGTTTCGTCATCTTTTGCCTCCGGTCATGGGCGACAGGCCCGCCTTTTCTATGGCGAGGACCACCGCCGGGACCAGTATCAGATGTATAACTGCGCCCACCGCCGTGGACGCAAAGTACGCGGAGAAGAACGCCGCGAAGGTATAGGGCGAACTGCTGCCGATGATTCCTGCGCTTATGAACAGCGCCTTGGCAGCTCCGCCGGCGAGCCGTCCCAGTATCATTGCGGGGACGAGCGCCAGATATATCTTCGGAAGGTGGCTCCCGCCCTTTTTATTCTTAAGGAGCGCCGCGTATATGAGCCCTGTCAGAAGTCCGTAGACCGCAAGCTCAAAAGCCATGGGAAGCGCGCTCGCGGGGAACGGCGGCATGCCGAACAGCAGGCTCCGCAGAAGCGGCAGCACTACGCCAAGCCCCAGCCCCCACTTCCATCCGCAGCAAAGGCCGCAGATAAGAACGGGTATGTGCAGAGGGCTTATCACCTTGGCGACCGCCTGGATCTGCCCCGTCAGAAACGGCAGTACCAGCCCGACCGCAAGCAGTATGCCGGTGATCACCAGACAGTATGTTTTTTTAGAACTGTTAGTCATTCGCGGCCTTTCTGCAGACGTTAGATCCGGTCTCCCGGACTGGACGTGCCTTTAGTTCCTGAGACTGTGAATAGGCGCGGGGATCCTTCCGCCGCGGTCCACCAGCTCCTTGCAGGATCTGGTATTGACCGGGATGACCGGCGCGGAGCCCAGAAGTCCTCCGAACTCCACCACGTCGCCTACGCCGCAGCCGGGCGCGGGGATTATCCTTACCGCAGTGGTCTTGCTGTTGATCATTCCTATGGCGGCTTCGTCCGCGATTATTCCGGAGATGGTCTCCGCGGAAGTGTCGCCGGGCACCGCTATCATGTCCAGGCCCACGGAGCATACGCAGGTCATGGCCTCCAGTTTTTCTATGGTGAGGGCTCCGCTCTTTGCGGCGCGTATCATGCCTGCGTCCTCGGATACCGGTATGAAGGCGCCGGACAGACCGCCCACGTTGGACGAAGCCATTACTCCGCCCTTCTTCACCGCGTCGTTGAGCAGCGCAAGTGCGGCAGTGGTACCGGGAGCGCCTACGCTCTCAAGGCCCATCTCTTCCAGTATGTCCGCGACGCTGTCGCCTACCGCAGGCGTAGGAGCCAGCGACAGGTCCACTATGCCGAAAGGCACGTTGAGCCGGGCCGACGCTTCCTGCGCCACCAGCTGACCCATCCGTGTAACGCGGAACGCCGTGCGCTTTATGGTCTCAGCGACGACGTCTATGGGCTGGCCCTTGCAGCTCTGCAGCGCATGGTGCACCACTCCGGGGCCGGAAACGCCTACGTTTATGACGCAGCCGGGTTCGCCCACGCCGTGGAACGCGCCCGCCATGAACGGATTGTCCTCCACCGCATTGCAGAACACCACCAGTTTGGCGCACGCAAAGCCGCCCTTGTCCGCGGTCAGCTCCGCCGCCTTCTTTATGATGCGTCCCATCTCCGCAACGGCGTTCATGTTGATGCCCGCCTTGGTGGAGCCGATGTTTACGGAAGCGCACACCTTGTTGGTGCTCGCCAGGGCTTCCGGTATAGAGTTAATGAGTGCGTGATCTCCGCCGGTGTAGCCCTTCTGCACCAGCGCGGAGAAACCGCCGATGAAGTCTATTCCGAGTGCGTCCGCGGCGCGGTCCATGGCCTTGGCGAACGGCACGTAGTCTTCCGTGTCGCTGCTCTCGCAGGCGATGGCTATAGGCGTTACGGAAACGCGCTTGTTGATTATTGGTATGCCGAACTCGCGCTCTATGGCCTGAGCCGTAGGCACCAGTTTTTCAGCTTTGCGGCATATCTTTTCGTATATCTTGTCCGCGCAGGCAGCCGGGTCAGAATCACAGCAGTCACGAAGCGATATGCCCATTGTGACCGTGCGTATGTCCAGGTGCTGCTGGCTGATCATTTCTACTGTGGAAAGGATCTCGCTGGCACTTAGCATCGCTGTCTACCTCCTAGATCCTGTGCATGGCGTCGAAGATCTCCTCGCGCTGGATGTGGATCTCCATGCCGCTCTCCCTGCCGTAGGCCTCCAGGCGTTCGGCTATCTCGCCGAAGCCCAGATCGCTGGTATCTATGTCCACCAGGACGACCATGGTGAAGTACTCCTGAAGTATGGTCTGGTTGATGTCCAGGATGTTCACCTGCGCGTTTGCCAGAACGCTGCAGACTCCCGCGGTGATGCCGACCTTATCCTTGCCGACGACGCTCAAAATACATTTTTTCATAAGAATGACCTCTGAGTTATTTCTTAATAAGTTGATATTTTATTGTATCATATCCGGCGGTAAAAATCATTACCGCGAAGAGTTTAGTCAAAAACGGTACACACTTTGCTCCGAAACGATGACTTTTTCAGACGCTTCAGTATAATGGCATTACGGCGCTGCAGACAGCGGCAGGCGGTATGCCCTTCGGAGGACGGAGGGCGATTGTGCCCTCTGAATGCCCTTATGGCGGAAAGGGGGTGATGATAATGGGCCTGACTGATATTATGACCTTACTGGGTCTGTGTATTAGCTGCTTTATGGCAGGCTTTACGCTTGGATACTATATCAAAAAACACAAGTGACCGCCAAACCTGACCAGGGGAACGCGGTCACTATGTGATCAACTTCCGAAGGGAGGACCGCCTGTCGGCAGTGCCTCTTTTCGTTTTAAAATATAGCAGATGAACTGCAAAAAGTCAATAAAACGCAGCCGTTTGATGCTTTGTCTTTACACTCACAGCACGTTGCCTTCCAGCGCGGCCGTCGCCAGTTTCAGCATGCGGATGACCAGTTCGCGGTTCTCTATGATTAGGTCGTAGACGGCGTCCTCCGACAGCACTCCGCGCTTTATTTCCTTCGGCAGTTTGCCTGCCTCGTCGGCCTCGTAGTCCCTCATCCACTGAGCGCTGCCGTAATAGTCGCTAAGCCGCTTGTACTGCTTCTGCGCAGCCTCGTATTCGTCCAGCGCCGCCTCCAGCTTCCTGACAGCCGATGCCGACGTATCCAGACAGTCCTCCATCTGCATTATGCGTTCTATCCTGTTCATTGCGGACCTCCTTGTATGAAAACGGATGCCGGAACCGCTTGTTCCGACATCCGCAGACTATCGATATGTTGCTTTATTTCTCCAGCATCTTTACGGCTTTGCCGAGATATCCGAAGTAGGTAAGGAAGACGATGATCTCCAGCACCCCGCTGACTATGAGCAGGATGCCCGCTATCGTCAGGGTCGTCTGGTTCCTCTGCAGGAGCGTGGCGACCAGAGCGGCGATTATGCCCAGAACGTAGACGGCTGCCATGGTCTTGATCAGACCGGCGCCCTTCTTCTGGATATCTTCCCTGTCGAGTTTGCCGGCAAGGTTCATGATTCCGCGGACCACCATTACGAATACCGCGACGCTGATAAGATCGTTTACCGTGCTGATGATTGCGCTGACGGTGGCGTTCTTGGTAAGCGCTCCGGTGACTACGCTGAGAACTATGCCTGCCAGCGTAAGCATGAGAGCGTTCTTGAAGCTCTTCTCGTCCTTGGACGCTCTGCTGAGCCCTATCAGGTCCAGGATGAAAGCCACGAGCAGAAGCACCGCGGATATCACTCCGAGCACTCCGGCGCCGGCAACGGTCGCGCCGTTTATGACATCGGTATTATTGGATCTGCCTGCGCCCAGCGTAAGGCCGCCCAGGACCAGCGCTATTACCGCGGTTATAAGTACCAGCAGCTCCGCCGTTCTTATCTTTTTAATTCCATCTAGTGCGTTAGGAAACATTTTGACCTCCTATTTGAAGTACTCCTTTGCTGCCTTGAACAGCTTTATATCATAGTCGCCGGGAACGTTTTTGTAAAGTCCCACGCCTGTTCTTTCGGAGTGGCCCATCTTGCCCAGCACCCTGCCGTCCGGGCTGGTGATGCCTTCGATCGCCATTGCCGAACCATTGGGGTTGAAGCTTACGTCCGCGCTGGCCATGCCGTCCAGATCCACGTACTGGGTGGCTATCTGGCCGTTCTTTATGAGCTCAGCGAGCACGGCGTCGTTCGCGATGAAGCGGCCCTCGCCGTGAGAGATAGGCACGTTGTAGATATCGCCGGGCTGCGTGAGCGCGAGCCACGGAGACTTGTTGCTGGCAACGCGTGTGCGCACTATCTTGGACTGGTGGCGCGCTATTACGTTGAACGTAAGCGTCGGACTGTCCGCGTCGGTGTCCATTATCTTTCCGTAGGGCACGAGACCCAGCTTTACCAATGCCTGGAAGCCGTTGCAGATGCCCAGCATCAGACCGTCGCGCTCCTCCAGGAGCTTGGTCACCTGCTCTTTTACCGCGCCGTTTCTGAAAAAAGCGGTTATGAACTTGGCGCTGCCTTCCGGCTCGTCGCCGCCGGAGAAACCGCCCGGTATGAATATGATCTGCGACTCAGCAGCCGCCTTCGCGAACTCTTCCACGCTTGCAGAAACGTCTGCCGCGCTGAGGTTTCGGATGACCATTATCTGCGGATCCAGTCCTGCAGACGCGGCCGCCTTGGCGCTGTCGTATTCGCAGTTTGTTCCCGGGAAGACCGGTATGAGTATGCGCGGCTTTGCGCTCTTAACAAGCGGGGTCGGCCAGCTGTCGGCCTTGTAGGTGACGTTCTCTACCGGTCCTATCTCCTGCTTTATGTTGCAGTTGTAGATGTCCTCCAGCTTGCCTTCGTAGGCGGCGCTTATCATGGCGACGCTCACTTCTTCCTCGCCCAGGCGTATTATGCCGTCCGCGGTGGTGCGTCCAAGGAAGCCCACGGACACGCCGTCGGGGAGCTGCCCCTCGGAGAAGATGCCGTCCGGCGCCTCGCCCATCTCCACTATGAAGCTGCCGTAGTCGTAGTTGAACAGACGGCTGTCCACGGCCGCCAGTCCGTCTTCGAACCTGAAGCCCAGACCGTTGCCTATGCACATCTTGAAGATCGCTTCCGCGGTGCCGCCCATGCTCGGCGCCCAGCAGGCCTGAATAGCTCCGCAGCGCTGCAGCATGTTGACGTATTTGAACAGGTCGAGCAGAGACGACGCCTCCGGCAGACCGTCCTTTCCGAGCCGCGGGGAGATGCGGAGCACGGTGGTTCCGGCCTCCTTGAACTCCGGCGACATGATGTTATCTATCTTTTCGTCAGTTACCGCGAACGACACCAGCGTCGGCGGTACGTGTATATCCTCGAAGGATCCGCTCATGGAGTCCTTGCCGCCTATCGCGGCCACTCCCAGCTCCTTCTGCGCCCTGAAAGCGCCCAGCAGAGCAGCCAGCGGCTTGCCCCACTTTTCGCTGTCGCGGCCCAGCTTTTCGAAGTACTCCTGGAACGTAAGATATACGTCCTTGTACTCCGCGCCGGTAGCCACCAGCTTGCTGACGGATTCCACCACCGCCGTGTACGCGCCGTGATAAGGCGAGCTCTCGGTCAGGAAGGGGTTGTAGCCCCAGGACATCAGCGAGCATGTATCGGTGTCCCTGTCCTCCACGGATATCTTGTGGACCATGGCCTGTATCGGGGTCAGCTGGTTCTTACCGCCGAAGGGCATCAGAACGGTGCCCGCGCCTATGGTGGAGTCGAAGCGCTCCGACAGTCCGCGCCTGGAGCAGCAGTTCAGACTCTCCGCCATGTTTATGTATTTCTCCGCGAAGGTCTCGCCCAGAATCTTGCGCCTTGCGGACCAGGTCTTCTTTACCTCCACGTCTATGTGCTTTTCCGCGCCGTTGGAGTTGAGGAACTCGCGGCTTAAGTCTACGATCTTTTCGCCGTTCCAGTTGAGCACCAGCCGTGGATCCTCGGTGACTTCAGCCACCTTTACGGCCTGCAGGTTCTCCGCGGCGGCCAGATCCAGAAAGGTCTTAAGGTCCTTCGATGCGACCACGACGGCCATTCTCTCCTGACTCTCGCTTATTGCAAGTTCGGTGCCGTCCAGACCTTCGTACTTCTTGGGCACCGCGTTAAGATCCACGCTGAGACCGTCAGCAAGCTCTCCAATAGCAACGGACACGCCGCCCGCACCGAAGTCGTTGCAGCGCTTTATGAGCTTTGATGCCTTGGGGTTGCGGAACAAACGCTGGAGCTTTCTCTCCTCCGGGGCGTTTCCTTTCTGGACCTCAGCTCCGCAGTTCTCCACGGAGTGCACGTCGTGGGCCTTGGAGGAACCGGTAGCTCCGCCTATGCCGTCGCGTCCGGTGCTTCCGCCCAGCAGTATAACGACGTCACCGGCCTCGGGCCTTTCCCTGCGCACGTTCTCCTCGGGAGCGGCAGCTATTACTGCGCCTATCTCCATGTGCTTTGCGGCGTAGCCGGGATGGTAGAGCTCGTCTACTATGCCCGTGGCAAGTCCTATCTGGTTGCCGTAGCTGGAAT
>JAFZRK010000096.1 GCA_017619905.1 Bacillota bacterium | reverse complement strand
TGCCTCAGGTCGTTCTTTATGCCGTTGGCCGCGAACTCGCCCGTTATGGCGTCCGCGTGCTTCTGGCGGAAGTCCTCGGTAAAGCCGCCGCCCTGGATCATGAAGCCGGGGATTACTCTGTGGAAGATGAGTCCGTCGAAGAACTTTTCGTTTATGAGATTAAGGAAGTTCTCAACTGTGACGGGAGCGATTCCCGGGTAGAGTTCGGCGGTCATGGTGCCGAAGTCCTTGACGATTATTTCTATTTTCGGGTTTGCCATTTGAGTTTCTCCTTATCGTTTTGTTTTTATTGATTATAACAAATCATTGCATCCAGTTCAAATGAATGCATAATAGTTCGTTTGCGGACGGCTGAGGCATATAGTATAATGCTTTTGTACCAAAAGTACGATAAGACTGCGGACCGGCATACCAAAGGTCCGAAAAACGGGAGGCGAACATGAGGGTAATACTTGGATATCTGCTGTGCGAAGCTGTCGAAGGACCTTTTGTCTATGACGATCAACTTAACGAGCGATGGATCTCCGAGATCAGGGAATACATTCCGTCGGAGCCGCTGCGAAGCGACGTTCTGTACGTTGCCTCAGGTTCCGTTGCTCCCGACAGTGCGGATGTTCCTGCCGGTACCATTCCGATCCTTGTGCCGGAAACGCCTGACGTTCCGCTTCCGGCAGCATTCTCTCCGATAGTTCCCGGAGGAAGCAGGGGATACCGTGCGGTGGTCCAGTCCATCCGCGACGAGTTCAGGAAGATGGAGAGCCTGTATCTTGCTCTGCATCAGGCAGCCTGCTGCGGAAGCGGTCTGGACGAGCTTCTGAACATAGTCGGAAGCCATACGCCCAACCATGTCTATGTGGCGGACATGAGTTTTAAAGTCCTGGCGTATACTAACCGTCCTTACATGAATGAGATGAGCGCCACGTGGCGCTACCAGGTGCTGCATGGATATCTTCCGGTACATGTAATGAAAGGTCTCATTGAGAACGGAGAGTTCGAAGTCCTTAACGGATACCATAACGCTGCGGTCCATTATTCCAAGAGTTTCTACGTTCCGTTCGTCACGCGTAACGTTTTCTACAAGAACCGTCCGCAGGCGCATGTGTTCGTTTGCAACATAGTAACGCGTCCGAACTATAAAGACATCGTTCTGGGACAGATCCTGGGGGATTTCCTGGAGCAGAACATCCATATCCTTTCGCAGTACAGACCCGAAAGGATCAACGGTAACTTCGAGGATTTCTTCAGCGACGTCCTTACAGGCGGATGCACGGACGAAAAACTCATAAGCGATCAGATCAGTCTGCTGGGATGGGGCAAGAGCAAACTCTTCGGGCTTGCCATCATCGACGTAAAAGGGCGGGACGAAGGTCTTCAGCGGACGATCATGTACGAAATAGAGAGCAGGACCAAATGGATGTGTTTCCACCACGGGAACGATCTTGTCGTGGTCGCGGACCTGCAGGAATCGAAGACCGGCGGCAATCGGGTCTTTCTTGAGGATCTGTCGGAGCGCTACAGTATAAAGGTATTTACCGCTGTTCCGTTCTCCGACCTTAAGGACCTCGGACGGCAATACGACTTTCTGGTCCGGATCAGAGACCTGGAAAACAGGTCGCATATCATTAGAGATCATAACTGCATCTATGCGATGGAACTGGTGCCGCATTATTATGTCGAGACCCTTCGCAGCGACGCGTTTTCCCGCAGCATGTGCAGCCCGGACGCAGAAAAGCTTCTGGAACACGACAAAGAGAACGGTACGGAGCTGTTCGGCACATATCTGTTTTTCCTGCTGAACGACAGAAACCTTGTAAAGACTGCCAAAGAGCTGAACATCCACAGAAACACTCTGGTCTATAGGATAGAAAGGATACGCGAGATCATCTCTGCCGACGATGATGACCACGTCCAGAAGCTCCACATGCTGGCTTCGATGCTGATCATTCAGTCGGAACAGCAGCCATGACCACGAATTTGTACTGATAGTACAAACAAATAGGCTTTCTTTTGTATCAGAAAGCAGCCGGAATATGCCCCGGGCGTCCGTCCAGGGCATATTATTGTATATTATTACCCCGAAACCGCCTCTATTGTTTAGTATGGTTGTACGAATAATACAATAAAATATAATATAATCGGCATTATTGCCGTTGAATGCATTAAATCTCTTTGTCTATACTGAACACGTAAGTCCTTAGGGACCCGCAATCGTTTCAGTATCATCAAGGAGGTTTTTCTGATGAACAAAGGTATTAAGACTTTGTGGGGCATCTCAGAAGTTGGTTTCTTCATGATGTCCAGCATGGAGACCATGTTCCTGGTCTTCTTCCTCACCAACGTAGCGCTGCTCCCGCTGCCGATCGTAGGCGCGATCACTGGTTTCAGCGCACTTGCCGACGCTGTCTCGGCCATCGTAGCCGGCATAGTTATCGACAAGGTAACATTTAAGAACGGCAAGTACCGCCCCTGGCTGCTCATCTGCCCGCCGTTCGTTTCATTCTTCTTCGTATTCTGCTTCACCAAGATCGGCGGAGACGTGACTGCGGGAATCATCATCGGCATAGGTTACATTCTCAGCCACTTCATCTGGAACATCTGCTGGACCGCTAACCGCAACATGATCCAGGTCATCTCCCGCGACCCGCAGGACCGCGCTTGGCTCTCCTCCAGAATAGGCGTAGGCAGCAACATCGGTAAGATCATGAACTCGCTGGTAGTTCCCCTCATGACATCCGCGATGCTGGGTGTAATGAGCGGCGTAACGGCTTACACTGTTATGGCCATAGTATTCGTATGCATCTTCATGATCTGCTACTTCATCCACTACGGCATAACCAAGGGCTACGACACAACCGAATCCACCGGCAAGGCAATAACCTTCAAGCAGATAGGAAAGAGCCTCGTCAACAACGGTCAGCTGCTGGCATTCTTCCTTCACGACGCGATCCGTCAGATAGCTTTCATAGGAATAGGCTCCCTTACCAGCTATTATTGCGTGGTAGTTCTGGGCGACCAGAAGAAGGCAACTCCGCTCCTCGTGATGTTCTACATCGGCGCTGTAATCGGCGGATTCCTCGCTCCGAGCGTCGTTAAGAAGATCGGTACCAAAAAGACCAATCTTCTGGGCGTCATCGGATGGGGCGTATGCCAGGCACTGGTTCTGGTAGTTCCGGATAACGTAATAATCATCGGAGCGCTTCTGCTGATAGGACAGATATTCTTCGGAATGAGCTACGGTCTTACCGTAGGAATGTACGCAGCCTGCGGCAGCTACGGCGAATGGAAGAACGGCGAGTCCCCGAACGGCCTTATCATGGCGTTCTGCTCCCTGGGCGTAAAGGTGGCCGTAGCGCTTCGCGGCGTTGCCATCACCGCTTTCCTCGGACTGATCAAGTATGACCCGCTTGCCGCGATCACTCCCGAGACACAGTCTCACATCAAGAGCATGTACGGATTCTTCCCGGTCATCTTCATAATCGTATCCCTCGTTCCTTACATCTTCTACAAGCTGGATGACAAGCGTCTCAGAGAGATGGAAGCCGAGATTGCTGCCCGCAAGAGCGCGGAATAAGCGAGTGATCAGTTAAAGAGAGGGTAATGCAATGCTTACAAAAAGACAAAATCTGTTAGAGACCATCCACGGCGGAAATCCGGATAGATTCGTAAACCAGTTCGAGCCGTTCGCGATCATACGCAACTCTCCTTATATGATCAACAACGCCGCGCCCGTAAAGGGCGGCCCGCGGGTCGTAAACGCGTGGGGTGTAACGCTGGAATTCCCGGAAGGAACTCCCGGAGCGTTCCCGGTACATACGGAAGATAAGATAGTCTGCAAGGATATTGAAAACTGGCGCGACTACGTTCATGCGCCTAAAGTCCACTACGACGAGTCCGACTGGACACCCTTCGTGGAACAGGCCAAAGCAGTGGACCGTAAGGAACAGTTCGTTACCGGCATGGTCTTCCCGGGGATCTTCGAGCAGTGCCATTATCTTCTGGAGATACAGAACTGCCTGCTGGATTTCTACGTGGAGCCGGATTCTCTCAAGGAGCTTATAGATTACATAGCCAACTGGGAGCTGGATTACGCAAAGGAAATCTGCGACCACTACCACATCGATGCTCTGTTCCATCACGACGACTGGGGAACTCAGAGATCTACGTTCATGTCTGTGGACATGTTCCGCGAGTTCCTGCTGCCGGCCTATAAGGCGGTATACGGATACTACAAGGAACGCGGCGTAGAGGTGATCGTTCACCACTCCGATTCCTATGCGGCAACGCTCGTTCCGTCCATGATAGAAATGCAGATGGACATATGGCAGGGCGTTATGGTATCAAACGATATCCCGAGCCTTATCAAGCAGTACGGCGGACAGATCAGTTTCATGGGCGGCATAGATTCCGCCAGCGTGGATCACCCGGGCTGGACCTGCGAGGAAGTCGCTAAAGAAGTGGAAAGAGCAACGAAGGAGTGCGGCAAGCATTACTTCATTCCTTGCGCGTCCCAGGGCGGTCCGATGAGCACCTTCCCCGGCGTCTATCAGGCGCTTACGGAAGAGATAGACCGTCAGAGCAAACTGCAGTTCAAGTAAAGTTTCCTCTTACTCAAAGAATATATGATTGCCAAAAAGACACCGGCTGTGCATTGCGCGGCCGATGTCTTTGTTTTTACTAAAAGCGTGCGCCCTGATATGTTCCGCGCCTTTTGAATTCCTGCTGCACGGCGTTGAGCACAGCGTGCTTGTTGCGGGTCCAGTCCGGGGCTATAAGCTTATTCTGCGGCGCGTCGCCGGTAAGGCGGTGGATCGTTATGCTCTGCGGAAGGATCTCCAGTATGTCGCAGACACAGTTGACGTACTCTTCGCGGGTAAGAAGAGGGAAGGGCGCGCGCCTGTATTCCCCGCCCATTACGGTGCCTTCCATAAGGTGCAGCATGTGTATCTTTACTCCGAACGGATCGAAGGACGCCGCGTACTTTGCTGAGGAAAGATACTGCGCTTTATTTTCGCCTGGAAGGCCCAAAATAAGGTGCGTGACGCGTTTTATGCCGCGGGTCGACAAATCATACATCGCTTGTTCAAAATCGGCGTTTTTCCAGCATCTGTTGAACTTTTCCGCAGTATGCTCGTTTGCGGTCTGAAGGCCAAGTTCCACCCAAAGGAAGGTCTTTTCGTTGAACTCGGAAAGCAGGTCCAGAACGTCCGGTCCAAGACAGTCCGGGCGGGTAGCTATAGCCAGTCCCACAACGTTTTCGTGATCCAGCGCTTCGTCCCAGAGAGCGCGGAGCTTTTCGACAGGCGCATAGGTGTTGGTGTGGTTCTGAAAGTAGGCGATGTGTTTAAGATCCGCGGAGCCTTCCTTGCTGCGCGTGCCGAGCGACGGGGCTACGCCGGAATTGCTGCGCCATTTGCGGGACAGCGACGCTATCTGCTGCTCCATGGTCCCGGCAAAATCCCCGGAACCGCTGTCCGAGCAGAACGTGCAGCCCCCGAATCCCTTAGTCCCGTCTCTGTTGGGGCAGGTAAGGCCGGCGTCCAGCGAAAGCTTTACCACCTTGCAGCCGAAACGATCTTTCAGATACGAAGATATGGAATTGTAATGCAGTCCTTCGAACATACATCCATTATAACATATCCGCAAGGATAAAAGCGGACTGTCCTCTGTATTATGGTCCGCGGACACTGCCGGCAAAAAGAATGAGGCAGCGGGCCCCTCGCTGTGTTATTATATTATTGCAGGAGGGCGCGATGGATTACGACAGAGAGCAGATCCAAAACATAGTGGAGGCGCAGAGGAGTTTCTTCCGCAGCGGAAAGACTCTTGACCTGAACTGGAGGATAGAACAGCTAACAAAGCTCAAGCAGGCTGTGATCGACAACCAGGAGATGCTCGAGGATGCCCTGCATGAGGATCTTCGCCGGAGCAGGACCGAGGCGTTCCTTACAGAT
>JAFZRK010000095.1 GCA_017619905.1 Bacillota bacterium | reverse complement strand
CGTTCCGGACGCTTACGAGGCCATAATGGAAGCAGCGAGCAAAGGCCTTATATCCATTGGACGCTACGAAGAACTGATCAAAAATGAAAAGTTCAGGGAATGGAACAGGCGTACTATCCGGAAGGCGTACGCAGATCCGGAATCCGCTCCTGAATACAAATACTTCATAGAGGCGAAATTCAGGGATCTGTTATGAAGAAGCACGCGATAATCCCGGTTTTCATACCTCATATTGGCTGTCCGCACGCCTGCGTCTTCTGCAACCAGAACGCGATCACCGCAAGGACCGCGGACGTCGTTCCGGACGATGTCAGAAGGATCGCCGATGAATGGCTGTCCACGCTGGAGGGCAGGGGACTGGATGAGATAGAACTGTCCTTTTTCGGCGGGAGCTTTACCGGGATACCCATGGAGCAGCAGAGCGCTTTCCTTGCAGTCGCAAAAGAATACAAGGATGCCGGCAGAATCGACAAGATCCACCTTTCGACCAGACCCGACTACATAAACGAGGAGATACTGGACAACCTGAAGCGCTACGGCGCAGACGTCATAGAGCTTGGCGTCCAGTCCTTCGATCCACAGGTCCTCGATCTTTCGGAACGCGGCCACAGCGCGGACGACGTGTACAGGGCCTGCGAGCTCATAAAGAGTTACGGATGCTTTACTCTGGGCATCCAGCTTATGATAGGACTGCCCGGCGACTCATATGAAAAATGCATGGAATCCGTGCGGCAGACGATAAAGATAGGCCCGAAGATCGCGCGGCTCTATCCTACAGTGATCATCAGCGGCACCAAACTCTGCAGAATGTACGAAGAAGACGTCTACAAGCCGTTCTCTCAGGAAGAGATGCTGCGTACGACCACTGATATGTACAGGGAACTTACGAACGCAGGCATAAACGTGATACGCGTAGGTCTTAAAGCGAGCGCGCTTATAAACGACTCAGATGACAGCAGGGTAGTCGGGGATACATATCATCCGGCGTTCAGGCAGCTCGTTGAAGGCCGCATCGCAAGGGATGAAGTCGCGTCGCGCCTTGCCGTTCTAGCAGAGAGCGGAATTACCGGACCTGTACATATAACCGCCGGTCCGGAAAAGTTTGCAGCAGTGATCGGTCACAAAGCAGGGAACAGAAGGTTTTTTGCGGCCGAATTCCCACAGTTTGATATAACATACAAAGAAGACCTGTCGATAGAAGACGGTAAGATCGTCATAGAAAGGCCCGACAATTGAAAAAACTTCTGTACAACAATGAATTCTTTCTGATACTAGCCGTGATATTGGCCTGCGTATGCATCGCGGCGGCTTTCTGGCTCGGAGACGAATGCGTTCTGGAATGCAATACGGAATGGATGTCGCTCAAAGAAGAGAATTACAGCATAATCATAGACGAAGAGGGTATCGTAGAAGTCACTGATTCATGGATGAAAGGCAAGATCGTGTACTTAAAGATGAAGGCCATCGGTCCGGGCAAGTCCTACGTCGGGATCCAGGGCAGCGATCCTAACGAAGGCACCAACGGCAACCTCGTCTTTGTACATAATAACGGTATGATAACGATAGAGAAGTTCTTCGGGTATTATACCGGGAGCCAGCTCATCCCTATCTGCATAGCTGTGTGGCTGGCCTTCATGCTTGCGCGGCTGATACTTAAATACCGAGAAAGCACCAGGGAGAATCTTTGCAGGTACAGGAACATATCCACTCTGGGCCTCATCATTTTCGTTGCGTTTACCGTCATCTGGCTGCTCTTCGTCCTTTACCAGAAGGGCGGAATATACGGAACCGTGCGAAACATCATGGGCGCCGCAGGCAGTTTCGCCAATTTCACATTGCCTGTTGCTTTCGTTCTGTCAATACTGATCGCCATCAGCAACATAAATCTTCTGCGTAAAGAAGGACGCAGCTTAAAGAACGTCCTGGGGACTGCTTTCGGCATTACGATATTCCTGATGACCATTGCCCCGATAATCCTCGGGGAGATATTGCAGCGCAGCTCGGTCATCGACGTCCACTACGAAAAGAGCGTATGGATCTACGTTGAGATATTCGTTGAGAACTGCATCTACACGGTCGTTGCTTTCCTGGAATGCATGCTCATAGCAACGATAATCATTGCGCTCAAAGCGGCGAGGAGGACTCCGTCGTTCGACAAGGACTACGTCATAATCCAGGGAAGCTTGATGAACCCTGACGGGACGCTTACCAAGCTTCTTCAGGGCCGGGTGGACCGAGCGATAGAATTCGCAAAACTGCAGAAGGAAAAGTCCGGCAGGGACATCATATTCGTACCGTCCGGCGGCAAAGGCGGCGACGAGCCCATATCAGAAGGGGAAGCCATGGAGCGGTATCTTCTGGAGCAGGGAATCGATCCGGAGCATATACTCGTGGAGGACAAGTCCTCCAACACCTGGGAGAACATCGAATTCTCCATGAAACTGATCAGGGAGCATTCCGGAAAACAGGATCCGTCCGTAATGTATTCAACGAACAACTACCATGTCCTGAGGGCAGGCCTCATTGCCACGGCGCAGGGGCTGGCGCTCGAAGGCGTAGGCAGCGGCACCAAGCGCTACTTCTGGGTGAACGCGTTCGTAAGGGAATTCATTGCGACGCTCTACGCTCAGTGGAAAAAGCACATTCTGCTGCTCGTAATACTTATGATACTGATAGCGATAATGTGCTCGATTCTTTATCTTTCAGTGATACTATGAGCCAAATACATATATCTCAGGAAGCATATCCGGAACTGATCGATGCGCTGCGCGAAGAGGGGCACAGAATAGCCCTGCAAGGCCCTAAACAGGCCGTTTCACAGGCGATAGACTGCCATCCGGATATTTATGCGGTCAAGCTGGGAACAGCGCCGGAATCGCCTGTTTTTCAAGGTGATGCGGCTCTTCTGGGTCCGGAATATCCTGCGGACGTCCTTTATAATGCTGTCGTTACGGAAAAGTATCTGATCTGCAACACTAAGACGGTCAGCCCGGACGTCGTAAAAGCCGCACACGACCTGTATCCGGACATTCAGATTCTTCACGTTGCGCAGGGCTATACCAAGTGCAACCTGGTCGTAGAAGACGACAGCAGTTTTATAACAGAAGACGAAGGAGTTTACAGAGTTCTGAGCAAGACGGAAGGCATCAGCTGCCTTCTTATAAGCAGCGGACACGTTCTGCTCCCCGGTTACGACAGGGGTTTCATCGGGGGAGCGAGCGGCAGGATAGGGGACGAGGTCTGGTTCAACGGTGATATTTCTCTCCATCCGGACAGCGAAAAGATTACAGAGTTCATAGCAAGCCGCGGATATACCGTTTGCTGCATACCTGAAAGACCGCTGAAAGATATTGGATCCATCATAGAAGAAGCGATATGACAGAATTCGAAAGAGCTGTATACGAAGCAGTAAAACTCATACCGGAAGGAAAGACCGCCACATACGGACAGATAGCCGAGTTGGCCGGGCATCCGCGCGCGGCCAGAGCTGTCGGCAACGCGCTGCACAGGAATCCCGATGAAACAAATGTTCACTGCCACAGAGTGGTAAACGCGGACGGACGGCTGGCAAGAAACTTCGGCTTCGGCGGTCAGGACGAACAGCGGCGCCGGCTCATCGCCGATGGAGTATACGTCGTCAACTGCAGGGTGGACCTGGAAGAGTACGGAATTAATGTAAACGAATTGAAACAGATCGCTGCAGAGGGCTCCGACAGCGCTTTTTCAGACAGAAGGACGTAAATAGGGCAGTAGATTCAGATATATACAACTATTCCTAAAATATCAATTTTGGGAATAATATTATGCAGAAATACGCCCCGGGGGACCTGTGAGTGACCGTAATGTAATTATGTCTATTTCTTGAAACTTCAAAATTATTGCATCAAAAAAATCGCCGATTTAAGCGATTTTTTTTGATGCGGTCGATATATCTATCCTCTATTTTCAAGTTGGTTTTTCGGCTATTTAGACAATATCGGCCGCATCATATCATTACGGAGAAAAAAGCTTATTGCGGGATAAGTATCGTATCACCCGCGTGAAGCGTTCCGGCGCTTATATCGTTTATCCTGCAGATATCGTAAATGTTCTCCCTGATATCTTTATTGGGATCTCCGTACTGCGCAGCCAGCCCCCAGAGCGTATCTCCGCCGCATACCTTAACTTCAATATACTTGATATTGCTTCCGGCATGAGCCCTGACCGGGACGATCATTCCCAGAAGCACCGAGAATACGACCACCATTACGGCCACGAAAACCGTGAACCTGAACTTATTTGCGATCCTGTATGTCTTCTTCATCTCTCCATACCCCCCTGAACATTTGTTCGATTTGATTATACCGAACAAATGTTTCCTTGTCAACATCTATTTGAACATTTGTTCGAGATTTCTTCAATTTCTTTTTACAACACGATAATATCAGCCCTGATGTACATAAATATGCACACTAAATAGGCCTGTACAATTATATGCACAAGCCTTTATCGCGGGGTCACTCCCCTATTATTCTGTTCTTCCACCCTCTTCCGGGACTGCTGTCAGATGAGCCCTTTCTGCTTTAGGCTGTGCAGACTCATGATGACTCCGAACTTGGAATGTTCGTAGGTTATTCCTCCCTGGAAATAAACTATGTAAGGTTCGCGCTTCGGGCTGTCCGCGGAAAGTTCTATTGAAGATCCCTGGACGAACGCGCCGGCAGCCATTATGATGTCGTCCTTGTATCCGGCCATCTCGCCGTATTCGGGAGTTACGTAGGACTCCACCGGAGCAGCTTTCTGGACACCCCGGCAGAACGCCTCGACCTTTTCGGGGCTGCCGAGTACAACTGCTTCGATAATATCCGAGCGCTTGTCAGTGGACTTCGGGCATGTTTGATATCCAAGGTCCTCGTAGACCTTTGCGCACAGTTTAGCGCCTTTTACGGCTCCGGCGGTGACCCTGGGCGCTATGAACAGGCCTTCCATCATTGCTCTGGTCTGACCGAAAGTAAGGCCGCATTCGCCTCCGATGCCGGGACAGGTCACTCTGTAGTAGATCTTATCGACCAGATCTTTTCTGCCGGCGATATAACCGCCGGAGAGCGCAAGCCCGCCGCCCGGGTTCTTTATTAGAGAACCGGCCATTATGTCAGCGCCCAGCTCGATAGGATCCTCATAATCGGTAAATTCGCCGTAGCAGTTGTCCACCATGCATATGATATCCGGCTTAACGGCCTTGCAGGTCCTTATCCATTCGGCTATCTGCTCGGTCGTAAACGCTTTTCTGAAGGAATAGCCGGTCGACCTTTGCAGCGCGGCGATCTTCGTATTCGGCTTAATTGCCGCTTTAACGGCTTCCAGATCTACGGTTCCGTCGGCTTTTAGCTCTACCTGATCATACAAAACGCCGTATTCCAGCAGATTTCCGGGCGAAAGATTGTCCTTTTCAAGGCCTATGACGGTCTTCATCGTGTCATAAGGCGTTCCGCTGCAATATAAAAGTTCGTCACCGGACCGTAAAAGCCCCAGATAGACGCTGGCCAGAGCGTGCGTTCCGTTGACGATCTGAGTCCTTACGATTGCGCCTTCCGCCTTGAAAACACTGGCATAGAGACGTTCAAGAGCGTCCCTTCCGGGATCGTCGTAGCCGTAGCCGGTGTTCCATCCGAAGTGCATGTCGGAGATCCTGTTGTCCTGGAATGCCTTAAGTACCTTGTACTGATTGTATTCGCAGATATCGTCTATCTTGCGGAACTCGCCGGCAAGCGATGCCTCTGCGCGTTCTACGGCCTCGACGGTATCGCTGTCGATTCCAAATTGTTCACATAATAATTTTACTGTTAAATTATTCATCTGGTCTCTCCAGATCCTCTCCCCACTCAAAATTCTTTATGAGTTGGCGTTTAGTATTGAGTTTATGCGCGGCGTAGAGCTGCGTGGTGGTGACGTTCTCGTGGTCCAGAAGCTCCTGCACGTCGTATATCGAGTTTCCGCGGGCTATCAGAGACGTTGCGGCAGTAGCGCGGAGCTTGTGCGGGCTGTATCCGGACTCTCTGGTGGTCCCCAGACTCACGGAAGTATATTTCTTTACTATCTGCCTTATCTGCCTGTCCGTAAGGCGCTTGCCCTGCAGAGAAAGCAGCAGCGCGTCTTTCTGGTCCTCCGCAAGATCGTCGTCCTTGGGCCTCTCCAGGTTCACATAGTCCGAAAACGCCTCCGTAATGGTGTTGTTCACCGGCATTATGGATTCTTTTCCGCGCTTCCTGTAGATCTTGAACTCGCCGCGGTCGAAGTTGAAGGACGAAACGTTAAGCTGCTGTAACTCCGAAAGACGCAGCCCATATGTCACAAGCAGAAGAAGAATCAGCTTGTCGCGCTGTTTGGTCTTCTCCCAGTACTTCTTTTCGTGCTCCGTAAGGCCTTCGCCCGTTACGACGGAGTCCAGCATGACCATGACTTCGTTGTCCTGGAGAGCTTTGATCTCCCTTTCGCCTGCTTTTGGCATCCTTATCGGGTCGAAGCCGTCCGTTATGTTCCTGCTGACAAGACCGTCGCGGTAGAGATACTTGAACAGCACGGAAACTGTCGATTTCTTATGCGACAGAGCGCTGTTCTTGTTCTCGTAGACGACCGTGTTGCCGTTCTTATCTGTCTTTTTGTAGCGCCTGCAGTAGTCGATATAGAGATTGACGTCCATGGACGTGATGCCGTCCAGATCCTCCGGCTGTATCTCCTTGATCGTTTTTCGCTTTTCCTTTATTTCCGTCTCGTTTATCAGATAATTGAAGAAAAAGCGTATATCCGAAAGGTACGAGAAACGCGTCATCGGAAGCACACCTGTCTTGAGATACATAAAAAAGCCGCGCATCCACGACGGAAGTTCCTTCTCTATCGCTTCGCAGCGGTCCTGGACTTCGTTCTCGCGCGCGACCACGTTGTCCGGCTTGTCGCTTTTGTTGTGTACTATTGTCTTTCCCATACGCAGATTATATCAAACTATTCCGATAAAATCAAGATTTTCGGAAGAGTATTCAGGGCTTATCCACTTGATCTGCTTGTATCTTCTGAACCAGATCAGCTGCCTGCGGGCGTAATGCCTGGTGTTGGCCTTTATGGTCTCGGCAGCTTCTTTCGCATCTTTTCCCTGCGACAGAACGTCTATTATCTCCTTGTAGCCAATGCCTTTCATGGCGACGTCCGCGGAAGTGAAGCCCATGTCCATGAGCGCCCTCACCTCCTGCTCAAGTCCCATCTCGAAAAGCATATCCACCCTTCTGTTGATCCTGTCATAAAGAACGTCCCTGGGCAGATCCATTCCCAGCATTACAGGGTCTATGATATCCGAGGGCTCAGTCGCCTTGGCGAATTCCGCGAGCCGCGGTTCTCCTTTTTCAAGGCGCTCGATAGCCCGCAGCGTGCGCTTTACGTTGTTGGGATGGATGGCTTCGGCTGCCGAAGAATCCAGTGTTTCCAGGCGTTTGTGGAGTTTCTGCGGATCTCCGTCCTCTTCCGCCAGTATCTTCTGACGGTATTCCTCGTCGCCTTCCGGCGCTTCGAAATCCATCTTATAGATAAGCGAATTGACATACAGTCCGGTGCCGCCGCAGACTATGGGCGTCTTTCCTCTGGCAGCAATATCCTGAATGTACTCCAGAGCAAGCTTCTGATAATCCGACACGTTGAAAGGCGTGCGAGGATCGATCTCGCCTATGAGCCAGTGCCTG
>JAFZRK010000094.1 GCA_017619905.1 Bacillota bacterium | reverse complement strand
TGGAGCATAGAGGAGACCGTAAACCTGATCAACGCGGACGCCATAGACATGGCACACTGCGCTCTGGACAGGATAGGCGGCTTCCGCAAGGGTCTGCAGTTCCGCGCACTGATGGATGCTCACCATCTGGACTACGCCATCTGCACCTACAACGCGCCAGGCATCAACCACGCCGTCATCTCGCACTTCGCGGCCAGCTGCACCAAGAGAGGCCCCATCTGCGACGAGCTCGGAACGATATTCATGTTCACCGGCGGCACTGACACCGACCACATAGTCCGCAAGGACATGGTAAAGGAGATCAACAGTAAGATCATCAACGGCAAGGCGCTGGCGCCCAAGGGCCCGGGACTCGGAATAGAGCTGGACGACGAGCTGGTCAACTCCTACATCCCGGAAGGCATGCAGGTAATCACGATCCAGTAGAAGGAGGCGGACATGCTTACATTAAAAGACAGAGACGAGCGATATAAAGCGCTCAGGGCGAAGATGAAGGAAGCGGGCTTCGACGCCATGCTGGTCATCTGCGACGCTCAGATAGAAAAGAAAGGTCTGCTGAAGTATCTGACCAACTACCGCAACACTCTGTACAACCTGGTGGCGGTGTTCCCGCTCGAGGGCACTCCCAAGATGCTCGTTCCCAGCCCCGTTCAGGTGGTGTGGGCAAAGCGTCTGTCCTGGATAAACGACGTGGTGCTGCAGAAGCCCGGTCTTGAGCCGGTGCTGGTGGATACCATAAAGCAGATGGGCCTGGAGAAGGCGAACTTCGGCGTAGCGTCCCTGAAGATAATGAACGCCTACACCTTCGAGTACCTTAAGGCCAACCTGCCGGAGGCGAAGTTCACGGAAGCGGACAAGCTCATCGACGATCTGAGAGTCATAAAGACCCCGGCGGAGATAGAGCTCATGAAGGAGACCATAGACCTTACGATAAAGTCCTTCGAGGTGTTCGGGCAGGAGCTCAAGCCCGGAATCACCGAGCAGGAAGTGGTCGCCAAGGTGGACAGCTTCTTAAGCTGCAACGGCGCGCAGGACATCTTCCATCTTATCCTGTCCAAGCCCGGCGACATCATGCCGTTCATGGCTACGGACCGCAAGATCCAGAAGGGCGACGCCGTAATATTCAACACGGAGATATCCGGCCCCAGCGGATACTGGTGCCAGATGGTCCGTACCGCGTTCGTGGGAGAGCCCACTCCCAGCGCGGACAAGATGTACAGAACTCTGCAGGATTACTGCGTGAACGTGCTGCCCACTCTTCTGGTGCCCGGCGCTAAATGCAGCGACATTGCAAAGACTGTAATAAAGATGACCGAGGACGCCGGCTACAAGATGGGCGTATACTTCGGCCACTGTCAGGGCCTGGACGTCGTAGAGCTCCCGAAGATAGCGGTCAATGACGACACTCTGCTCCGCGCGGGCATGGTGCTCGTAGTGCATCCGCAGTTCGTGGCTCAGGACGACCAGGAGACCGTCTGGTACTGCGACAGCTATCTTGTTAAGGAAGACGGCCCCGCAGAGATCCTCACAAAAACAGCCCCGGAATTCCTGAGGCTTGATTTTTGATAGTTTTTTATCGCACTTATAGTTTTTTTAGGAAGGAGATGAAAGAATGAAGATCGTTGGTCTGGAACTTATACCATTAACAATGATTTTCAAGGCGAACATCAAGGAGTCCTTCGGCACTGTAGGCAAGCGGGAAGATAACCTCATCATCAAGATATACACCGATGAGGGCATCTACGGACTTGGCGAAGCGTGCACGCTTGGACCGTTCTACTGTGGTGAGAGCCAGGAGACCGTAATGGGTATCATCCAGCATCATCTTTATCCGAAGGTCCTGGAAGGAGCGGATCCGTTCGACGTGGAGATGATCCACGTAAAGATGGACAAGTTCGTCTACGCGAACACCGTCGCCAAGGCGGGCGTGGACTACGCTCTCCACGACATCATCGGAAAGAAGCTGGGAGTTCCTCTCTACAAACTGCTTGGAGCCAGCAAGCCGTATTTCGACAAGATACCCACCAGGGCATCTGTCGGTATCGACGACCCCAAGGCCATGGCGGAGAAGGCGGCCATGCTCCACGAGATGGGCTTCGGCGGCATCAAGATGAAAGTAGGTCTTGAGCCGATCAAGGACATCGAGAGAGTAAGAGCCATCCGCGACGCCATCGGACCGGACATGCTCATCGATATCGACGTCAACGGCGCTTACAGGGCCAAGGAAGCCGTCTACATGCTCAGAAGAGTTCAGGACTGCGGCAACATCATAGTCGAGCAGCCGGTAGGCCGCGACGACTACGAAGGAATGAAGTACGTACGCGAAAGAGTCGACATTCCTATCGGCGCCTGCGAAGCCGCTCTCTCTCAGCAGCAGATCATGCGTCTCATAAGGATGGACGCCTGCGACTTCTTCAACTTCAAGCCCACGCGCTCCGGCGGTATCTTCCCGGCCAAGCAGGTAATGCACATGGCGGAAGCTGCCGGCAAGTTCATAGTGCTCTCCGAGCAGCTGGGTTCCAGCGTAGAGCTGTCCGCGGTTGGACACCTCGCGTTCTCGACCCCGACCATAATGATCCCGGGCGGCTACGCAGCGGGCGTCATGGGAATGGCCGGAAAGTTCACTACCGAGGGCTCCGACGCGGACATCGTCGACAACCCGATGCAGGTCAAGGGCGGCTGCCTGCTGCCCCCGACCGACAATCCGGGCCTCGGCGTGGACCTCGTGGAAGAGAAGTGGCGCAGATACCTTACCGAAGGCAAGGAGATCGTACGTCTCGGCAAATGTGACTGATCCCCGATCATTTGCATGTAATTAACGGATCAAGTTTTGAGTTCATCGTTTTCTAAGGAAGGATATTAAAAAATGACTACTCAAATGATAATTGCGGCAATACTGGTAATCGGTACCGTAGTATTGTTCATTACAGAGGTCTTCCCGCTGTCCATCGGCGGTATTCTGGGCCTGCTGCTCATGGTAATCTTCAAAGTATTACCGTTTGCTGATGCGTTCAACCCCATCGCAAGCTCTACCGTAGGCATCTGCTTCGGTATGATGATCGTAAGCTCCGCCATGTTCGAGTCAGGACTGGTGGACAAGATAGGCCAGGCGGCGGTAAAGCTGGCCAAGGGTTCCGAGAAAGCTCTTCTCTGGATACTCGTATGGCTGTGCTTCATACTCGCCGCGTTCCTCTCCAACACCACAGTCGTAGTACTTGGCTTCACCCTTGCTGCCGGCGTCGTTAAGGCGTCCCCGAACATCAAGCTCAGGAACATCGCGATGCCTATCGCGTTCGCTACCTGCTTCGGCGGTCAGTGCACACTTATCGGAACAACTTCCAACCTGGTCGGCTCCGGACTTCTGGAGGCCGCTACCGGTCAGGGCTTCAAGATGTTCACCACTCTCCCGATCGGACTTCTCGTAGGCGTTCCCACCTGCCTGCTGATGTGCATACTCGGACCCAAGATCGGAAACAGGATCTGGGGCGACAGACCGGAAGAGTCCTTCATCGTTAAGGAAGCTCAGCCCGCTACCGACAAGAAGAAGATGATCTTCATGGCAGTTCTCATGATCGCGCTCATCATCGTATGGGTAGCTGAGATTCTCGACCTCGCTACCGGTGCTCTGCTCGGCGCCTGCCTCGTCATCATCTTCAAGATCGTTCCGTTCAAGACCGCTTTCAAGGACGTAAACTGGGACATCTGCATCTGGCTGGGCGTCATCCTTGCCCTGCCGAAGGCGATCACTGCCTCCGGACTGCACAAGTGGCTGGCTGACAACGTTCTGAGCGTAATAGACATGGCAGGCAAGCCGATGATGGCGTTCGCGTTCTTCATCGTGTTCACCTTCATACTTACGCACCTGATCTCCAACTCCACCTGCGTAGGTATAGTACTTCCGATCGCCATCACTCTCTGCCAGGCATCCGGCGTAAGCCCGGTACCGTTCGCAGTCGGCATCACCGTCATCTCCGCTCTTGCTATCGCGACTCCTCTGGGCGCCGGCTTCGTTGCCTACGTCGCCATGGCTGGTTACGGATTTAAGGACTTCCTCAGGTATGGCTGGCTCTTCGCCGTCGTATCCTGCGTACTCGTTATTGTTGGTACTCCGCTGTTCTTCCCGTTCTAAACGTTTCAGAATACCGGAATCGGGCGTTGCAGGGCTTATACCCTGCAACGCTCGTTAAAAGGACTTTTTTACAAAACACTTAAACTTCGATAACAACAAGCTGAAGCGTATTCTATATTGCAATAGCTGTTAAATATATTCGTTAAGCACAGACCTGACAGTAAGGAGGGGGGATGAGTATGAAGATTCCCTATGAAAAGCTCACTTTCGACGTAGTCGTCCTGGGCGGCGGCGCGGCGGGGTCGCTTGCAGCCATAAGAGCTAAGAAGCTTGGCGCGGACGTGGCGTTCGTGACCAAGGAATCCGCTCTCGTCGGCGGAGCCACCATAATGGCCGGCGGCGGCACGAGCCTTACGCAGAGCCCGGGAGACAACGGAGACGTATTCTTCAAAGACATCATGAAGTCCGGTCAGCAGATCAACGACCAGGGGCTGGTGCATCTTGTGGCGGACAACTGCATGAATGCATTCTACGATCTGGAGAACTGCGATCTTCTGCTGGACAGAGACAACCTTAAGCATCTTGGTTCCGCCTCGATGCATACCGTAAAGCAGGGCGAAGGCCACGCCTACCCCAGGGCCTACCTGGACAGGAGAGAGGCGCTGGGCTTCTGCCACGGACTCGCGAAGACCATTGAGCGTCTGCAGATTCCGAGGTTTACGGAGACCATAGCAGTAAAGATTCTGAAGGACAAGGACGGCAAGCTCTGCGGCCTCATCTGCTACAGCGTCATAGAGGGCAAGTACCTGATAATAGAGTGCAAGGCGCTGGTGATGGCTACCGGCGGTCTTGGCGCGCTGTACGAGGAGACCACGAACTCCACGGTGCTCTCCGGCACCGGCTTTGCTCTGGCGTTCGACGCGGGCACGGAGCTCAAGGACATGGAGATGGTCCAGTTCATGCCGCTCTGCTTCCCCTACCCGAAGATCAGGAGAGGCAAGATAATAGGCATGTGCTCGCTGCTGGGTCCGTCCGTTAAGCTCTACAACGGTCTGGGCGAGAGGTACATGCACAAGTACGACCCGGAGCGCAAGGAGTTCACCACAAGAGACATAGGCGCGCGCGGAAACTACACGGAGATAAAGGAAGGACGCGGCAACCCGGACGGCACCATAACCGTGGACAACAGGGGCTTCGATCCTGCCATACTCAACCGCTGGAAGACCGCCAACCCGTTCCGCTACCGCCAGTGCGTGCAGACCTACGGAAAGAAGGCGGGCAACTGGGAGGAGCCGTTCGAGGCCATACCCGCCCAGCACTTCTTCATGGGCGGAATAAAGATCAACACGAAGATGGAGACCGGCATACCCGGCCTGTTCGCCGTGGGCGAATGCACCGCGGGAGTACACGGAGCCAACCGTTTAAGCGGTGTGGCGTTCGCCGAGATATTCTCGCTGGGCCCCATAGCGGGACAGAGCGCCTTCGACTACCTTAAGAGCGCGGAGCCGCCGAAGTTCGATGTGAAGGCCGCCGAGGCAGCCGTAAAGGCCATAGAAAAGCCGCTGGAAAGGCACACGAAGACCGGTTACCGCCCGTTCGAGATCAAGCAGATGATACAGCACGTCGTGTCCATGAACCTGGGCCCCGTAAGAGTTGGCCCGGAGATCGAGTACGCGATAAAGGAGCTGGAGCGTATAAGGGAGGAGGTCATCCCGAAGATGACCGTCGCCGACGGCGATCCCAGATACAGCAGAGAGCGCCTGGACGCTCTGGAAGTGCCGCTGATGGTGGAGACCGCCCTCATGGTGGCCAAGTCCGCCGCGATGCGCACGGAGAGCCGCGGTTCTCACTACCGCACCGACTATCCGGACAAGGATCCCGCGTGGCTCAAGAACGTAGTGATAAGCCGCGGAGCAGACGGCGGCATGCAGCTCCGCACCGAGGCAGTCGCAGGGGAGGTAAAGGCATGAAAGTAAAGGTCAATATCTACAAAGGCACCCCTGACGCCAAGGGAAAGTACGTTACGTACAACATGGATGTTCCGGACACCGACATGGTGCTGGACATTCTAGAGAAGATCTACCACGAGTACGACCCGTCGCTGTCCTACCGCTACGCCTGCGGCATAGCAAGGTGCGGCGAGTGCGCCATGGTCATAAACGACGTCCCGTGCCTGGCCTGCGAAAAGCAGATAGAGCCGGAGATGACCATAAGGCCGCTGGATCTTCCGCTTATAAAAGATACCGTTATAAACAGACGGCAGGTGTTCGACCACATCAGGGAGATACTCCCCAAGCCGGGCGACGTAGACGACATCTACGACAGCTTCGAGGAGATGGACGAGGAGGTCGCTCACCGTAAGATAGAGAACAACATACGGCTGACTACCTGCTTCGAGTGCATGATATGCCAGTCCATGTGTCCCAGGTACCGTTCGGACGACAAGGGCTTCCCCGGACCGCTGGGTCTTCTGTTCCTTACGCAGATGAACGAGAACCCGGCCCAGAGGCCCCTGGCCGAAAAGGATCTGGAGATGATGGCGGCGTCGTGCGTTGCCTGCGGCAAGTGCGCCAGGTTCTGCCCTGCCGAGAAGAAACCGCTGCATCTGGCCCTGGAGCTTCTTAAGCACCATCCGGCCAAAGCGGTGACCGCTCACATGGTGGACGGAAAGACGACGGTTCAGGAGGTGGATGAAAGTGTATAGAAAGATAGTGATCCGCCCGGAGTCCTGCATCGGCTGCAGGAGCTGCGCCCTGGTCTGTTCCTTCGGGCATTTTAAGGCGATATCCCCCAAGCTGGCGTCTGTGAAGGTCTACGCGATGGACGGTTTTACCGAGATGCCGCTGATGTGCATGCACTGCGATGACCCGGAATGCGTAAAGGTCTGCCCCACCGGGGCTCTGGCCAGAAACGAAAAGACCGGCGCCGTGGAGATAGACCACGCAAAGTGCGTGCACTGCGGAAAGTGCGTGGCGGCGTGCAAGCTGGGCAACATCCACAAGGCGTTCGGGCTCACGATAAAGTGCGACCTGTGCGGCGGCTTCCCCAAGTGCGCCGCGGTCTGCCCCGCGGGAGCCATAGACTTCATAGAGATCAAGGAAGAGGAGGAATAAAGACATGTACGGAATGAACGGAAAACTCCTCGTTGTGGATCTGGCCCGCAAGAAGGCAGAAACGAAGGCCGTCCGCGAGGCGACCCTGAAGAAATACCGGGGCATTGACGCTCTGGCAAAGAAGTATCTTAAGAACGACGACATAGTTATTATGACCGGCCCCATGACAGGGCTCCTGGGTCCCTGCGCCAACAGGTACGGAGTGTACTGCGGCAGGGGAGTCAAAGCCCCGAATGGGACGCTGGCCGGCTTCTTCGGACCGGAGCTGAAGCTCTGTGGGTTTGATGGAATCGTCATCAGCGGAAAGGCGGAAAAGCCGCTGTACATTACGGTGCAGGACGGAGCAGTGAAGTTCCGCTCCGCCGCGGCGCTCGCTGGAAAGTCCGTGGATGCCAGGACGGCTGCCCTGGCCGGACAGTTCCCCGTTAAATGCGGTGTCCTTACCATAGGCAAGGCCGCGGAAGAAGGCTGCAAGTTTGCGGCAGTCATAGGCGACCGGCTCTACAGCGGTCCCGCGGGATCCGGAGCTGCGTTCGCGGCAAAGAACCTCGCAGGGATAGTCGCCAACGGCAGCGGAAAGCTGGAAGCCGCGGACCCCGATAAATACTGGGATCTGGCGATGGCCGCGCGTAAGAAAGCCGCACAGTCCAAGTTCGCCATAGCTCTTGGAAGCGCGGACGCGAGGGTGTCCCTGGCTGCTGCGGGAGAGCTTCAGGCAAGGCCTCTTGCAGGCTACAGGAACCTGGAGCGCAGGGTGGACCGGGACGCGGCTCTGCCCGTGAGCGTGGAAAGACGCAGGGGATGCTACAGCTGCGCAATAGGGTGCAGAAAACTGTACAGAGTGGAGCGCGGAGCTTACAAGGGACTGTACGAGTCCCCGGCCCCGGAGCTTGCGGACGTGTTCGAAGACGAGTGCCTGGTAAAGAATACCGGAGCGCTGCTTAAGGCATACGAGCTCTGCAGGAACAACGGAATGGATCCCGCGGAGTGCGCCGCGTACGCCGGAAAGATCATAAGAAAAGCAAGGAAAGCCGGCGATGCCAAGGCGATGCTGGAGGCCGTCAGAAAGGCCGTTTCCGAAGGAAAACGCACTAAGCCCGCGGCCGCTTACGGCTACGACTTCGCTGCTGTAAGGAACAAGGAAAGCAACGCTTTCGCGGCGGATCTGGGAATGTGCCCGTTCGCCGCGGTATCGCTCAGTGCGTCCGAGATCAAGGCGCTGGCGGCGGCAGCCCTGGGAAAGGAGTGAGGCATATGGCGGACAAGATACTTAAAGAGATCGTAGGCCGTTACCCCAAGGAGAGGCGCTACGCGCTCGCCGTGATGCAGGACATGCAGAGGCAGTTCTCCTACATCCCCAGGGAAGGGCTGGAACTGCTGGCGGAACACGTGGACTGCAAGGTGGCGGAGCTCTATTCCATGGCGACGTTCTACAAGGCGCTGTCGCTGAAGCCGCGCGGAAAGCACATCATCAAACTGTGCAACGGCACGGCCTGCCACATAAGGGGCTCGGTCAACCTGATCAACGGCATACGCAGGGAGCTTGGAATAGCCCCCGGCGAGACCACGGAGGACGGGGAGTTCACCCTGGAACTTGTCAACTGCCTGGGATCCTGCGCTCTGGCGCCGGTGATGGTGGTGGACGAGACCTACTACGGCAAGATGACCCTGGAAAAGCTCCCGTCTATACTCGGAGAATACAGAAAGGAGGCGAAGTAGATGGCTCGCACTGTACTGGTCTGCTGCGGCACCGGATGTCTGGCTAACGGCAGCAAAGCCATTGCGGACAGATTCGAGGCGCTGATAGCCGAAAAGAACGTCCCCGCCAAGGTCGAGTGCTACGTTAAGCGCACCGGCTGCAACGGCTTCTGCGAGAACGGCCCCCTGGTGAAGGTGATGCCGGACGACATCATCTATTACAAGGTAAAGCTTTCTGACGTCGAAGAGATAATAGATAAGACAGTAATAGGCGGAGAGCCCGTGGAGCGCCTCCTCTACAAGGACGACAAGGGACGCCCGGTAACGAAGCAGGAGGAGAACCCGTTCTATGCTCCGCAGCTCAAGACCGCCTTAAGGAACATTGGATTCATAGACCCGCTGAGGGTGGAGGATTATCTGGCGACCGGAGGTTACGAAGGCCTTAAGAAGGCCCTCACTATGACCCAGGACGAGATAATCGAGGAAGTAAAGCAGTCCGGCCTGCGCGGCCGCGGCGGCGCGGGCTTCCCCACCTGGAGGAAGTGGCTTACGGCAAAGGAGCAGAAGTCGGAAGTCAAGTATGTGGGCTGCAACGGCGACGAGGGCGACCCCGGCGCGTTCATGGACCGCTCCGTTCTGGAGGGCGATCCCCACACCGTGCTTGAAGGACTTGCGATAGCTGCCCTTGCGGTAGGCGCGGAGGAGGGCTTCCTCTACATAAGAGACGAATATGCGCTTGCGGTAAAGAACATAACCGCGGCGATAAAGGACGCAGAAGCGCACGGCTTCCTGGGCGACAACGTAATGGGAAGCGGCAGGAAGATAAAGTTCTCCGTGGTGCGCGGAGGAGGCGCTTTCGTGTGCGGCGAGGAGACCGCGCTCATCGCTTCCGTGGAAGGCAAGGTGGGCGAGCCCAAGCCGCGTCCGCCGTTCCCGGCCATCAAGGGCGCGTTCGGAGCTCCCACCACCATCAACAACGTTGAGACTCTGGCCAACCTGCCGGTGATCCTGCGTGACGGCGGAAAGAAGTTCGCTGCCGTAGGCACCGAAGGTTCCAAGGGCACCAAGGTGTTCGCGCTGGTAGGAAAGGTCAAGAGGACGGGCCTCGTGGAGATACCCATGGGCGTAACGCTGCGTCACCTGATCTACGACATAGGCGGCGGCATTCAGGGCAACAGACCGTTCAAGGCGGTGCAGACCGGCGGACCTTCCGGCGGATGCATACCGGAGAACATGCTGGATCTTCCCGTAGATTTCGATACTCTTAAGGCCAAGGGAGCCATGATGGGTTCCGGAGGCATGATAGTAATGGACGACAGAAGCTGCATGGTGGAAGTCGCCAGATACTACGTGGAGTTCCTTGCGGAAGAGTCGTGCGGAAAGTGCACGCCCTGCCGCGAAGGTCTGCGCCAGATGCTCTCCATCCTTACCGACATCTGCGAAGGCAGGGGAAAGAAGGGCGACATAGAGCTTCTGGAGTCCCTGGGAGAGATGATGCAGGACGCGTGCCTGTGCGCTCTTGGAAAGACCGCTGCCAACCCGGTGCTCACCACCATAAAGTACTTCCGCGACGAGTACGAGGCCCACATAAGCGGTCACAGATGCCCCGCGGGAGTGTGCCCCGCTCTTACGAGCTTCCGTGTGGAGGCGGACAAGTGCAGGGGCTGCACCGCGTGCGCGAAGGCCTGCCCGGTGGGCGCTGTCAGCGGCGAGGTGAAAAAGCCGCATAAGATAGACCCGGCCAGGTGCATAGCGTGCGGAAGCTGCAGAGAGGCCTGCAAGTTCGGCGCCATAGCGACTGAAGGGAGGAAAGCAAAATGATCGTTACCATAGACGGAAGAGTCTGCGAATGCGAAAAGGGAGAATTCCTTCTTCAGGTAGCAAAAAGGAACGGCATAGACATCCCCACGCTCTGCCATCACGACGGACTTCCCGGTCAGGCGGCCTGCAGGGTCTGCCTGGTGGAGGTGAAGGACGGCGCAAGGAGCCAGGTAACGGCCAGCTGCGTGTTCCCGGTGGATCACGAAGTGGAGGTCTTTACG
>JAFZRK010000005.1 GCA_017619905.1 Bacillota bacterium | reverse complement strand
TCCAACACCGGCGGACAGGCCTCCAAGGCCACCCCGACCGCGGCCATAGCCAAGTTCGCGGCTGCCGGCAAACAGATCAAGAAGAAGGATCTGGGCATGATGGCAGCCTCCTACGGCTACGTCTACGTCGCTCAGTGCGCCATGGGCGCCAACAACCTGCAGTTCCTCAAGGCTGTCAAGGAAGCCGAGAACTACCACGGCCCGTCGCTGATCATCTGCTACGCTCCGTGCATCAACCACGGCATCAAGGGCGGCATGACCCGCACTCAGTCCAACGAGAAGGACGCTGTGGCCTGCGGTTACTGGCAGCTGTTCAGGTTCAATCCGGATCTGACCAAGGAAGGCAAGAACCCGTTCATCCTGGAGAGCAAGGAGCCCAACGGAGAGTTCAGAAAGTACATCATGAACCAGGTGCGCTACAACTCCCTGGCCAAGGAGTTCCCGGACACCGCGGAGGAGCTCTTCGCGAAGACCGAGGCGGACGCCATGGCAAGATACGCCGGCTACAAGAAGAAGGCCGAGCAGTAGCGTGGGAAAGCGTTCGGCAGATACTGCCGGGCCTGATAAAACTCAATTACACAGCAGCGGCGGACCAAGTGTCCGCCGTTGTTCTTTTATCGCCGCGGTGGTATAATAACTGCAGTTTCATATTATGAGTGATATTTGCATTAGCTGTAAAAACAGAACAGGTGCAGGCATTGCTCCGGCGGTCTTTTGCGCGGCGTCAGCTGCCATTGCCGCTTTTTGGTATGCCTTGAGTATTTGTCATGTTCCGGGGACAGTCTCCGGAGCGCTTTTGCTTATTGTTTTTGCTGCGGCTTCGGAGGAGATCCTTTTCAGAGGCGCGCTGGCCGTGCTGTTTGACAGCAGTTCCGCGCGCGTACGCATCCTTATCTCCGCTGCGGCGTTCTCAGCGGCTCATATCCTTAACGCGTTCCGGCTCGGAGCTGCCCGGACCGCGGTCCAGATGCTCTACGCTTTTGCAGCGGGAGCGCTCCTTGCCTTCCTTTATGAGAAGACCGGGAAACTGCAGTTCTGCGTCCTTATCCACGCGGCGCTGAACGCTGCGGCTTGCTGCATCGGCGGTCCGACATCCAATGCATTTACTCTGTATATAGACCCCGGCACTGGCAGCATGCTGTTCACAGTGCTCATAGGCGTCATAAGCGCTGCGGTATACTCCGTGCGCGTCTTTGCCATGAAGGCGAAAGTCAAGTTCGGCGCCAGAGGAAAGACGGACGGGGACCGCGAGGACATAGTCATATTCTCCGACAACAAAAGATACTGGAACGTATTCGAGCCGGTCTGCAGGGAACTGGGAAGCAGGGGATACGGCGTCCTTTACCTGACCGCTTCAGAAGATGATCCTGTCTTTTCGGCCGCCCCTGAAAACGTAAGGGCGGAGTACATAGGCCCGGACAAAAAGATCTACGGCCGCCTCAACAATCTGAACGCGCGCATAGTGCTCTCCACGACTCCCGGACTGGAGGTCTATCAGTGGAAGCGCGCGCCCAAGGCCGCATGGTACGTCCACATTCCTCACGCGGCAAGCGAGATAGTGCTCTACCGCATGTTCGGCCTGGACTACTACGACGCTGTGCTGCTCTCCGGAAAGTATCAGGAGGAGGGCATACGCGAGCTGGAGGCGCTGCGCTCTCTTCCTGCCAAGGATATCCGCATGATAGGGATCCCTTACATGGACGTAATGGCTGAGCGGCTGGCGAAGGTCGGTCCCGCGCCGGCTCACGAACGCACCGTGCTCCTTGCCCCGTCCTGGGGTAAGAGCGCGCTGTTCGGCGTGTACGGCGGCAGCATAATAGACGTGCTCCTGAAGACCGGATACCACATCATAGTCCGCCCGCATCCGCAGTCCTTCCAGTCGGAGAAGGAGCTTATGGACGAGCTTATGAGCAAGTACCCGGAGTCCCCGCGGCTTGAGTGGAACCGCGACGTGGACAACTTCGAGGTCCTGCGCCGTTCTGACATACTGGTGTCGGATTTCTCCGGCGTGGTCTTCGATTTCTCGCTGATATACGACAAACCGGTCATCTACACGGACCCCGACATAGATCTTTCTCCGTACGACGCCTGGTGGCTTGGAAAGCCGCTCTGGACAGCTTCCGCGCTGCCTCGCCTTGGCATGCGCCTTACCGAAGAGAACATGCAGGACCTCAAGACCCTTATAGACGAATGCATGTCCGACCCGCGCTTTGAGCAGGGCAGAGCAGAAGTCAGGTCCGAGACCTGGGCGTACAAAGGCGAGGGCGCTTCCCGCGCCGCGGACTATCTTATAGACAAACTGGAAGAACTTAGGAAGGAGGAGCAGCAATGAGTTTCTGGCCCATGCTGAGCGCCTTCTTCATAGGCCCCTTAAAACTCGTGTTCGAGGTCATATTCCAGATATCCTATTCGCTCATCCATAACCCGGGAATATCCATATTATTCCTGAGCTTGGCCATGAACTTCCTTGTGCTTCCGCTGTACAAGAGGGCGGACGCCATGCAGATAAAGGCAAGGGACGAGGAGGCGCGCCTAAGGCCCGGCATAGATCACATCAAAAAGACCTTCTCGGGCAGCGAGCGCATGATGGTCCTCCAGACCTACTACAAGCAGAACGACTACTCGCCGGCAAACGCGCTGCACGGTTCGGTGTCGCTGCTTCTGGAGGTGCCGTTCTTCATGGCCGCTTACCAGTTCCTGTCGCATCTGGAACTGCTGAAAGGCATAAGTTTCGGGCCAATAAAGGACCTGGGCGTTCCGGACGCCATGATAACGATAGGCGGCGTCGCTATAAACGTCCTGCCTATACTTATGACGCTTATAAACTTCGCTTCCGCGGCGCTGTATCTTAATGGCTTCCCGCTAAGGACCAAGATCCAGACCTACGGAATAGCGGTCGTATTCCTCGTGTTCCTGTACGGTTCCCCGGCCGGGCTGGTGTTCTACTGGACGCTCAACAACGTGTTCTCGCTCTGCAAGAACATCGTGTTCCGGATAACCGGATGGGACGGGAAAAAGAAGGAAAAGAAACGCGCCTCAAAGCTTAAGACCGCTCCGGACAAAAAACTGTTCGCCGCCGCGGCTCTGTTCCTTACGCTTCTGACAGGACTACTGATACCTTCGGCATACGTCGGAGCGTCTCCCCAGGAGTTCTTCGACACGACGCTCAATTTCAGCCCGCTGTGGTACATCGTAAGCGCGCTGTGCCTTGCAGCGGGAACGTTCCTCTTCTGGTTCGGCGTGTTCTACTGGCTGGCTTCGGACAAGGGGAAAGTCGTTTTCGAGCGCGTGCTCTGGTGCTTCTCCGGCGCAGCGGTCGTGGACTACATGTTCTTCGG
>JAFZRK010000093.1 GCA_017619905.1 Bacillota bacterium | reverse complement strand
GGACAGGGACCATCTGGAAGTGGCAAAAGAGCTGGAATTCCAAGGCGAGCTGGCGATTCTGGAGGACCTGATGGAGGCCGCCGCGGACGAGGCCGTGCTGGCCGCCCGCGAGGAGACGATCATCAACACCTCGCCGCTCTACGTCATATTCACGTCCGGCTCCACAGGCAGGCCCAAGGGCGTCGTAACCTCGCACCTGTCGCTCATGACCTACATCGACGCGGTGGGCAAGGTCCTGGACATCAACGACACGGACGTGCTGGGCAACCAGGCGCCGCTGGACTACATCGCTGCCATCCGCGACATATACTTCCCGATCAGTTTCGGGGCAACAACATACATAATCCCGACCAAGGAAGTCGCCGTTCCGACGGCTCTGTTTGACACGCTAAACCGCGAGAAGGTCACCGCCATCTGCTGGAGCGTCTCCGGGCTGGAGGTCCCCGCGAAACTGGGCGCCTTCAAGGTCGGAAAGCCGGAATACATCAAGAAGATCTGCTTCTCCGGCTCCGTAATGACCTCCCGGCTGCTGCGCATGTGGCAGGACGCGCTCCCTGACGCGCTGTACGTCAACCAGTACGGCCCCACGGAGACCACCGCGTCGTGCACTTACTACGTGGTGCCGGGCAAGGTGGAGGACGACACGGTCCTTCCGATAGGCCGCCCCTATGACAATTACAAAATAATCCTTCTGAACGAAGACGGCACGGAGACTCCGCGCGGCGGGATCGGCCAGATCTGCGTTGGCGGACCGGGCCTGGCGCTTGGGTATTACAACAACCCGGAGGTGACCGCGGCATCGTTCATAACCAGCCCCGTCAACAGCATGTACGGCGAGCGCATCTACAAGACCGGCGACCTTGGCCGCTGGGCGGAGGACGGCGAGCTGGAGTTCCACGGGCGCATGGACAGGCAAGTGAAGCACTTCGGGCACCGCATAGAGCTGGGAGAGGTTGAGGACGCCGCCAGACGAGTGGAGGGCGTTGAGAACTGCTGCGCGCTCTACAACAAGGAAAAGGAGACCCTGTGGCTGTTCTACGAGGGCGCCGCTGACTCCAGAGCCATAGTGATGTACTTCCGCGAGAACATGCCGGCCTTCATGGTGCCGCGCAAGCTGATGAAGCTGGACAAGCTGCCGGCTCTGCCGAACGGCAAGACCGACATGCAGGCCCTGAAAGGATATTTCTAGACGGCGCCGCGCGTTGAAAGGGTCCTTCTGATTTGCAACTGAATTTCAGTAACACAAAACGCGAGCCCGCGAAGGACCCGCGTTTTTAATTGAAATTTCAATGGTTTTCGGCTTTTGCGCCGCTGCGTCATCGGCTCGTTTTGCCTACGTTCCTCTTATCCCGCGTACAGGTTGTTCGTGGAGAACTCCGGCTCGCAGGTGGCGTCAATGCCTAGATCGTGGAAGATCTGGTCGTCGCGCCTGGACAGGATGGCCGTGCAGTGGGCCTTGCAGTCCCTAAGCTCCACCAGCTTGTCAACTGCCAGGCCGGCCATCGGGTTAACGGTTGCGGAGATCGTAAGCGCCGTCAGGACCTCCTCCACGTTCAGCGCGCTCTGCTGCTTGCTGAGAACGTCCGTCTTAAGATGCTGTATGGTCTCCAGAACGTCCGTGGATATCAGCTGCATGTCGTCCGGGATGCCGCACAGCGCCTTTACCGCGTTGAGCAGCATAGACGCGCCGGCCACCATCAGATCCGAGCTGCGGCCGGTTATTATCTGGCCGTTCGGCAGCTCAATTGCCATGGCGATGACGTTTTCGAACTCCTCCGGGTCCAGAGTGCGCTTGTACTCCGCGTAGTCCAGAGCCGGCTTTACCACCGGGCGGTCTGTCGGCACTGCGCCCACTTCGTCCATCAGGAGCTTGGCCCTGCGCATGCACTCGCTGTCCACGGCGCCCTTCTTGTAATCCACGCACGCTATCAGGTAGCGTCGGATTATTTCCTGCTTGGACGCCTCGCGGCAGACTTCGTCGTCTATGATGCAGAATCCGGCGCGGTTGACGCCCATGTCCGTGGGCGAATTGTACTCGCTGGCCTGTCCGGAGATCTTCTCCAGTATCCTGCGGAGCACCGGGAAGGTCTCCAGGTCTCTGTTGTAGTTGACCGCGGGCGTGCCGTACGCTTCCAGATGGAAGTTGTCGATCATGTTGACGTCTTTAAGATCCACGGTGGCGGCCTCGTAGGCAATGTTCACCGGGTGCTTGAGGGGCAGGTTCCAGATGGGGAAGGTCTCAAACTTCGCGTAGCGGGCCTTTACTCCGCGCTTGTTCTCGTGGTAGAGCTGCGAGAGGCAGGTGGCAAGTTTCCCGGAGTTGGGGCCGGGAGCGTTCACTATAACTAACGGCTTTGTTACTTCAATGTACGGATTGGCGCCGTAGCCCTCGTCGGTGACTATCGTATCCACGTCCGTGGGGTATCCCTTGGTGAAATGGTGCTTGTAGGTCTTTATTCCGCGGCGCTCCAGCTTGGTTATGAAAGCGTTCACCGCCGGCTGATCCTCGTAGCGGGTTATGACCACGCTGTTAACGGACAGGTCCCAGCTGCGGAACATGTCGATCAGGCGCATTACTTCCAGATCGTATGTAATTCCGAAGTCCTGGCGGGTCTTGTTGGTAAGGATGTCGCCTGCGTAGATGCAGATGATTATCTCGGCCTGATCCTTCATCTTGGCCAGAAGTTTTATCTTTGCGTTTTCGTCGAAACCGGGAAGGACGCGCTTTGCGTGCTTGTCCTGGACCAGCTTTCCGCCGAACTCCAGATACAGCCTGTCGCAGCTGCGGCTGTCGATGCGCTCGAGGATGTAGCGCGACTGCTCTTCGAGATATTTATCGGGATCAAAACCGAGTTTCATGGATCGCCTCCGTATAGAAAAATCACCCCATAAGTATAGCAAAAAGTGCTTGCAATATCAACGCCCCGTTGTTATAATTATCGAGCATTTGAATAAGGGAAATGCCCTCTGCCGCGGGGGAGCACCGCGGCCATTAAGACCACAGGGAGGTGAAAAAATGAATAAGTACGAACTGATGTTCATTATCGATCCTGTCTTAGAGGACGACAAGAAGGAAGCCGTTATCGAGACCGTCAAGGGTATCATCGCGGCGGACGGCGAAGTCGCCGAAACGGACATCTGGGGACTCAGGAAGCTTGCTTATCCCATCCAGAAGAAGACCGAAGGCTACTATGTAGTAATGCAGTTTGCAGCCTCGCCGGAACTTCCGAAGGAGCTGGACAGGCGTCTCCGTATCTCCGATAACGTAATGAGACACATCATCGTTTCCAAGGACGAGAAATAAGAGGTGAAGGCATGAATTCGGTATCTTTGATCGGAAGACTCACAAGAGATCCCGAGGTGCGCTACGGCGCAGCCAGCCAGACCGCAGTTGCTCGTTTTTCTATTGCCATCGACAGAGGCAAGGACCGTGACGGCAACGACCGCGGCGCGGACTATCCGAACATCGTATGCTTCGGCAAGACCGCTGAGCTGGTCGAGAAATACCTCGGCAAAGGCAGACTTGTAGGAATCACCGGACGCATCCAGACCGGATCCTACGAGAAGGACGGAAAGAAAGTTTACACCACGGAAGTCCTTGCGGACAGAGTGGAGTTTTTAGACAGGGGCGACCGCAGCGCGGAAGGTCAGCAGGGCGGTTTCAGCGCTCCGGCTCCCATGCAGAGCGAACCCCCGGCTCCGGAGGGCTTCACACAGCTCACGGACGACGACATCCCCTTCTAAAAGCGAAGACAGAGGAGATAATAACAAATGGAAAGAGAAAGAAAACAGAGAAAGAGCTTCAGCGGCCACAGCAGAAAGAAGGTCTGCCAGTTCTGCGCAGACAACACCGCCGTTGTAGACTACAAGGATGTTGAGACTCTCAAGAAGTACATAAGCGAAAGAGGAAAGATCCTTCCCAGAAGGATCACCGGCACCTGCACCATGCATCAGAGAGC
>JAFZRK010000092.1 GCA_017619905.1 Bacillota bacterium | reverse complement strand
GAGACCCGCTGCAGGGACATCGAGAGCAGCTTCTTCGACATCCAGATGGAGAACATCCACCTGAAGAACGACCTGGAAGCTTACAGGAACGGCAACAGATAAAGGAGAATAATGGATCCTAAAGCCATACGTGTTTTAGAGTACAGCAAAATAATCGAAAAGCTGGCCGTGGAATGTTCCAGCAGACTTACCGCCGAGCAGGCGCAGGAGCTGCAGCCGGATACGGACACGGTAAAGATAAGCGAAGCGCTTTCCGATACTGACGAGGCGGTGACGGTACTTTTAAAGAAGGGCGCACCGCCTTTCGGCAACTTCTACGATATATCCGGCTTCGTGCATCTTGCGGCCCGCGGGCACATACTTACCCAGAAACAGCTGCTGGAGGCCGCGTACAACTTCAGTTCCGCCAGAAGGACTGCGGCATTTTTGTCGTCCGACCTTCCGGAGCTTCCGAGGATAGACGGACTGGTATCCGCCATATCCGTGCTCAAGGGGTTGGAGGACGAGATCGACAGGTGCATAATCTCCGAGGACGAGATGAGCGATTCCGCGTCTCCGGAGCTCCACCGTCTCCGCAGGGCGATACTGCGCCAGAACGAGGCCATAAGGACCAAGGTCCAGCAGATAGTCAATTCCGCGGACAACCGGCTGATCCTCCAGGACGCCATAGTAACCATGCGGCAGGGACGTTTCGTCATTCCGGTAAAGCTGGAGCACAAGTCCAGAGTGCCGGGCATAGTGCACGATCAGTCCGCGTCCGGCGCCACGCTGTTCATAGAGCCGCAGGCCATAGTCAACATGAACAACGAGCTGCGGGAGCTGGAACTTGCGGAAAAGCAGGAAGTCGCCCGCATACTTAAGGAGCTCTCGGGCCAGGTGGGCGCCGCGGAGCTTCAGATCAAGGCCAATCAGGAGATACTGGTAAAGCTGGACTTCATGTTCGCCAAGGGACGGCTCGCCTGCAACATGAACGCTTCCATGCCGGTCATCAACACGGAGGGCATAGTTAAGCTGCGCAAGGCGCGCCATCCGCTCATAGATCCCAAGAAGGTCGTTCCCATAGACATAGGCATAGGGGACGGCTTCAGCACGCTGGTAATAACCGGACCGAACACCGGCGGTAAGACCGTAACGCTAAAGACGGTCGGTCTGCTGTGCCTCATGGCGCAGTCCGGACTGTTCATACCGGCGGGCAGCGGCTCCACGGTGTGCGTGTTTACGGACATCTTCGCGGACATAGGCGACGAGCAGAGCATAGAGCAGAGCTTGTCCACATTCAGTTCGCACATGACCAACATCGTGCACATATGCAAGCAGTCCACAAGGGGCAGTCTGGTGCTGGCGGACGAGCTCGGCGCGGGCACGGACCCCACGGAAGGCGCAGCGCTTGCGATATCGGTACTCAACCACCTTTACAATAAGGGCGCAAAGACCATAGCCACCACGCACTACACGGAGCTTAAGAAATACGCGCTCTCCACCAAGGGCGTGCAGAACGCTTCAATGGAGTTCGACGTGGCAACGCTGTCGCCCACGTACCGCCTTATAATCGGCATGCCGGGCAAGTCCAACGCCTTCGAGATCTCCGAGAAGCTGGGGCTTCCGGCCAAGGTGATAGAACACGCAAGGCGCTTCATAGAAGAGGGCGACGCGGCCTTCGAGGACGTGATGTCCACCATAGAGGAGAGCCGCAAGAAGATAGAAGAGGACGAGCGCCGCACGGAGCAGCTGCGGGCGGAGATGGAGGCGCAGAAGGCCAGGATGGACGCAGCGGAGGAAAAACTCAAGGCCCGCCGCGAGGAGTATCTGGAGGAGGCCCGCGAGGAAGCCAGGAAGCTGGTGGAGGACGCCGCCGCCGAGATAAACGAGATGCAGAAGTCCGTCACTGCGGCCATGGATTCTTCTGCGGTCAACAGAGCCGCGGAGGAGAGCAAGAAGAAGCTCTCGCAGATGCGCAAGGGCTACGCCAAAAAGTCGGAAGAGCTCGTCAACTACGACAAGCCGGAGCCGGAAGACATAAAGCCGGGCATACGCGTAAACGTGCTGTCCGTAGGCCAGAAGGGCACCGTACTGGACGCTCCGGACGACAAGGGCGACATGCAGGTGCAGATCGGCTCGCTGAAGCTTAAGGTCAACATCTCCGGGGTCACTCTCGTAAAGGAGAACGTCACCGAAAAGGAGCGCGAGAAGATACGCCACTCCCGCCTGGTGAACGCCAAGGCCATGAGCGTACCCATGTCCGTGAACGTAGTGGGGCAGAGCTTAGCGGACGCGGAGATCATAGTCGAGAAGTACCTGGACGACGTGTTCCTGGCGCATCTGGAGACCGTATCGATAATCCACGGGCGCGGCGCCGGCATCCTTCGGGACGGCATAGCCAAGCTCCTTAAGAAAGACAAAAGAGTAGCGTCGTTCCGCCGCGGAAATCCCGGCGAGGGCGGCGACGGAGTAACGATAGTAACGCTGAAAAAGTAGAGCGCGCAGCCGCATCTTAAGCGGACGCGCAGTCAGGAAACTGCAATGATCAACATCAGGGAAGAGATAGCAAAGATACTCGTAAAGCACATAGAAGGCATGGAGCTCGCGGACATAATGCAGCTGGTGGAGGTGCCCGCGGACACCTCGCACGGGGACTACGCTTTCCCGTGCTTCCGGCTGGCCAAGGTCCTCAGGAAGGCACCGCCGCTGATAGCCGCGGAACTTGCTGATAAGATAAGCGCGGAGCCGCTGTTCGAGAAGGTGGAACCGATAAATGCTTTTCTCAACATGTTCATAAGCAGGGAATTCTTTACGCGCTCGGTGCTGGAGGAGGCGCTGGAAAGCGGCGACGGTTTCGGACGCTCGGACGAGGGCGCCGGAAAGACCGTCATCGTGGAGTTCAGCTCGCCCAACATCGCCAAGCCCTTCCACATAGGCCACATAAGGACCACGGTAATAGGCAACTCGCTGTATAAGCTTTTCGACTTCTTGGGATACAACGTGGTGCGGATGAACCATCTGGGCGACTACGGCACCCAGTTCGGAAAGATAATCGCTGCCTACCGCCGCTGGGGAAACAGGGAAGAAGTCGAGGCCAACCCGATAAGCACTCTGCTCGCCCTGTACGTGCGCTTCCACGAGGAGGAGAAGGACGACCCGGCTCTTACGGAAGAGGCCCGCGAGGCTTTCGCGGCTCTGGAGCGCGGCGAGAAGGCGGAAGTGGATCTGTGGCAGTGGATACGCGACGAGAGCTTAAAGGAGTTCAGGCGCGTCTACGACATGATGGACATAGACTTCGACGACTGGTCGGGAGAGTCCTTCTACACGGACAAGATGCCCGCGGTCATAGAAGAGCTCAAGACCAAGGGGCTGCTGAAGGAGTCTCAGGGCGCGCAGATCGTGGATCTGGAGCCCTACGGCCTTACCCCTGCCATCATAACCAAGAGCGACGGCACGTCCATATACCTTACGAGGGATCTGGCGTCCGCCATCTACCGCAAGAACACATACGATTTCGACAAGTCCATATACGTGGTCGCTTCCCAGCAGGATCTGCACTTCAAGCAGCTCTTCAAGGTGCTGGAGCTTATGGGATACGAGTGGGCAAAGGACTGCGTGCACGTAAACTTCGGCATGGTGAGTCTGCCCGAGGGCACGCTCTCCACAAGGAAAGGCAGGGTGGTCTTCCTTGAGGACGTGCTTAAGACCGCGGTCTCCAAGACCCGCGACATAGTTACGGAGAAGGGCGTCAACG
>JAFZRK010000091.1 GCA_017619905.1 Bacillota bacterium | reverse complement strand
GTGTGCACGCCTACCGGGTCAACGTTCTCCATTCCGCAGATCGTGATCGCGTTGTCGTTGGAATCCCGCATTACCTCGAATTCGATCTCCTTGTAGCCCTTGACGCTCTTTTCGATCAGTACCTGGTGGACGGGGGAGAGGCGGAAGGCGTTAAGACCGACCTCGACGAGTTCTTCCTCGTTATACGCGAAGCCGCCGCCCGTGCCGCCGAGCGTGAACGCGGGCCTCAGGACTACCGGGTATCCGATGCGTCCCGCCGCGGCCTTCGCTTCGTCCAGACTGTAGGTGATCTCGGAGGGGATGACCGGCTCGCCTATGGACTGGCACATCTCCTTGAAGAGCTCGCGGTCCTCGGCGCGCTCAATGCTGTCGGCCGGGGTGCCCAGGAGCATGCATCCGCACTCGCGCAGAATGCCTTTCTTGTCCAGCTGCATGGCAAGGTTGAGGCCTGTCTGGCCGCCTATTCCGGGGACTATCGCGTCCGGGCGCTCCATGCGCAGGATCTTGGCTATGTACTCCAGAGTCAGCGGCTCCATGTAGACCTTGTCCGCTATCTGGGTGTCCGTCATTATGGTGGCGGGATTGGAGTTGCACAGTATCACCTGGTAGCCCTCTTCCTTAAGGGCAAGGCAGGCCTGAGTGCCCGCGTAGTCGAATTCCGCGGCCTGGCCTATTACGATGGGGCCGGATCCGATGATCAGTACTTTCTTGACGTCTTTTCTCTTTGGCATTTCAGTTTTCCTCGTATTTCCAAACTTCTTCGTTGTTATAAACTGTTTTTAAGCATCTTCCGGAGACCTTAGCGCCCTCGAACGGTGTGGCTTTTCCCATGCTCAGGAAGTCCGCGGGGTCTATCGTGTATTCCGCGTCCAGGTCCCAGACCGTGTATCCGGGGTCCGCGGTTATTCCGAAGCGCTTCCGCGGGTTCTCCGTCAGGAGCTGCACGAGCTTTTCCAGCGTTATGATCCCGGTCTTTACAAGGCCGGTGTACAGCAGGGGGAAGGCGGTCTCCAGACCGACTATCCCGAACGCGCTGTCCTTAAGGCCTCCGGACTTTTCCTCCGCGCTGTGGGGCGCGTGGTCCGTGGCTATCATGTCTATGGTGCCGTCCAGAATGCCTTCTATAAGGGCGTCGCGGTCCGCTTTGGTGCGGATGGGAGGGTTCATCTTGAAGCGTCCGTCCTCCTGCAGGTCGTCCTCGGTAAGGAGCAGGTAGTGGGGCGCGGTCTCGCAGGAGATGTTTACGCCTTCCGCCTTGGCTCTGCGTATTATCTCTACGCTTTCTCTGGTGGAGATGTGGCATACGTGATAGGCGCAGCCGGTCATTTTGGCAAGGGCCGCGTCGCGCTCTATCTGGCGCCACTCGCTCTCGGAGCATATGCCTTTGTGGCCGTGAGCCGCAGCGTACGCGCCGTCGTGGATGTATCCGCCGCGCAGCAGTTCGTTCACCTCGCAGTGGGCGACTATCAGCTTCCCCAGGGCTTTGGCTCGTATCATGGCTTCTTCCATCAGTTCGTCCGACTGGACGCCTTTGCCGTCGTCGGAGAAGGCGACTACGTCCGGAGCAAGAGCTTCCATGTCCGAAAGCTCTTCGCCGCGCTCGCCTATGGTAATGGAAGCGTAGGGAAGGACTGCTATCGCCGCGTCCCGGTCTATGATGTCCTGCTGGATCTTAAGATGCTCCGGGCTGTCCGGAACAGGGGAGAGGTTCGGCATGGCGCATACGGCAGTGTAACCGCCGCGCGCAGCCGCAAGGGTGCCGGTCCTGATGGTCTCTTTATAAGAAAAACCCGGCTCGCGAAGATGCACATGCACATCGCAAAATCCGGGAAGAACGGTATGACCCTTATCGTTTACATAAATTGACATAATGACTATCTTTCTGACCTCTCTGGATCGGATTAAAGATATGTTTTAACCTTTCATATTTAACCACAAAGGGTGGGGTTTTGTCAATATGAACAGGGCCCTTATATCAACATTTAGTATGTCATTTTTTTATCGCTTTGTAGGTTTTCCACTTGCCGCTCAGGAAGTAGACGAGGCCCATGGCTATGCTCGCGAAGGTGGCCAGCGCGTTGCCGTACCAGTAGCCCATGTAGCCGTAGCCGAGCACTGATCCGAGCAGCACGGAGAGACCTATCCTTGCCACCACTCCGTCCATGAGGCCCATGGCCACGTTGAACTTCGGGTTGCCTATGCCGTTCGCCAGCGTCATGAGAGGCGCCAGCAGAGACAGCGTGCAGGTCCAGAACGCGAACGTCGGCATGTACTGATGCGACAGCGCCAGGACTTCCGGATCCTTCGTGAATATGGAGAAGATCTGTTCCGGCAGGAGCAGCGAGGCCGCGGCCACCAGCACCCAGTAGGCCATGCATATCCTGAGCACCAGTCCCATGACTTTTCTGACGCGCTCCGTGTTGCCGGCTCCCATGCTCTGGGACACGATGACGGCGCCGCCTCCGTACATGGACTTGGTCATTATCTGTATTATCTTGCGGAGCTTGCCGCCCGCGCCGTTCACCGCGCTGACAGCAGTGCCGTAGGCGTTTATCCAGGAACTGGTCATCAGCATGGAGAAGGCCACCGCGCAGAACTGCATGCCTGTGGGGATGCCTATCTTGAGCATGGGCCCGAGCAGGTCCCTGCGGGGGATGAATCTCTTCGCAGTCAGCGTCAGTTCAAGGTCCTTGCGCTTTATGTACAGGTAGTACGCGGAGGCAGCGAACGCGGAGATCTGGCCTATGACGGTGGCCAGCGCCGCGCCGAAGGCCTGCATGTGC
>JAFZRK010000090.1 GCA_017619905.1 Bacillota bacterium | reverse complement strand
TATCTTTTCGTATGTAACGGGTCCTATGCCCTTGACTTCCATGATCTCTTCTATCGCCACGAAGCCGTTGTACCTGCTGCGGTAATCTATTATCGCTTTTGCTTTTACAGGTCCTATGCCCGGAAGCGTTTCCAGTTCCTTGCGGTCCGCGGTGTTGATGTTTATGAGTCCCGGAGCGACCGGCTCTTCCGTGGCTTCTGTCTTATCCGACTGACTGATGGAAGCTTCCTGACCTTCGGTCTGCGCGGATGCATCTGAAAGAGTAACGGCATTGCCGTCAAAAAACTTAATGATCTCCGGAGCTTCAACAGGCCGTTTCATATAATTATATATACAACAGCCCGCAAAAACAACGAAAATCATTAGAAATATTAAAGTTTTGATATATTTAAGCTTCATAGCGCGCCATGAAGCATCCCCTTGCGGGGATAATATCATCAGCGGAACATGCAGTCAACGCATGAAATTGGTAAAAACGGTACAGATCTTAAGCGTCGGACCGGCCTCTGTCATAATAGTCCGTATCAGCGCGCGTGTCCGGAATGTCTGCCGCGGTAGAGCGCAATGCATACCAGCGCCGTAAGAGGAATGGTAAGCAGTATCGCCATGCTTCCTAGCACCGCGTTTAGGAGCTCTACGATCATGCTCTCCGTGTTCAGCAGCTCCAGCATGGAATTCGCGTATGTTATCTTCAGAAGAATGGTGCACAGCGAACTGCCGATATACGCAAGCACCAGCGTATTCGCCATTGTGCCCATCACGTCGCGGCCTATGTTCATGCCGCTTTTGAAGAGTTCCTTGTCGGAGATCGAAGGCGCGTGCCGCTTTACTTCGTACAGCGACGACGCGATATCCATAGCCACGTCCATTACGGCACCCATGGCGCCAATCGTTATCATCGCAAAGATAAGAGCCCTCAGGTTTATGGGATTGCTGCTCTCACCCAGCACCTGGAGATAGACTGAATGCTCGTCAATGAACCCGGTTAGATGCATGATCCGGTCAAGGAGGAACGACAGGACTCCGGCAGCAAGGACGCCCGCGCCGCAACCAAGCATCGTTGCCGCGGATTTGGCGGTAGTTCCGTTGGTGAGGATCAGTGTCATGACTATCGTAAAGATGCAGATCAGGATGGTCAGAAGATAAATGTTATATCCGGCCAGCACTCCGGGCACGAACACGCAGAAGACAGCCAGACAGGTGTAAGCCAGCGAGATGATGGTGTTGAGCCCTTTTCCTCGTCCGAATACAAGAAGGAGAGCAAGGAACAGTATTCCCAGGACGGCTATGTATCCGAACCTGGCGTAATTCCCGAACACCCACAGCTCTTCGGTTCCGTAGACAGCGCCGTAATTGTACAGCACTACCTTGTCCCCTTTCTTCACGAAACGTTCGCCGGTATCGGTGTACGAGTCTATCTGCTGTGTGGCTTCTACGGTCTTTCCTTTTAGCGGACCGGAAAGTATCTTAGCGTAGAAATACTGAGTTCTGGCTGTAAAGTTTATGCCGTCGGTCGTCTCTTCGATGAACTCCCCGAGCTCGGTGACCTTTGCCTTCGCGGCAGTATCGGGATCTCCCATGATGTTCAGATGCGAGGAAACGATGCGGTTCCCGGCAAAGAGAAGCACGGCAGACAGAAGCACCGTTACCGCCCAGACTATGACTTTTTTATCTGATTTCTTTTGCGCTCTCATTTTTGTCCTCAGTAGGTCCGGAACAGCGGAACGAGTTCTCCGTCCGGCCTTTCCGCATATATGTCCTTCCGTGTGATACGGCATTCAGCAACATCCGTATCTATATTATAAAACTTAAACAAGCTTTGTAAAAGCTTTCCGGGGTTTAATGTTTCGTTGCTGGCACATCTCAGCATCATCCTTGCTGCCGCTGTGCCGTCAGGATTCCGGAAGATGACCAGTTCTTTAATGAAGGACTTAACATCCTTTTCTACATCATTTTTAGTCTTCTTGTCCTTCTTCGTGATGGTTATGATGTCCTGAGCGAGGAATGCATCCGCGCAAGGCATCTCAGCATCGCTTTTAAGGCCGAAAACCGCCTCGTAGAGCGCGTAAGCGGTCTTGTTCGATAAATACTCCGGCGTGCGCTCTGCCTGCCTGCAATCGAAGAATCCGAGGCCTTCCGGAAGGGCTTCGTTAAGGGCTTCCATCAGCTCCGCGGGGTCGTGCTCGGACATGGTGTCGATCTCGAAATAATCGCAGTCTGTCTCGTAGCCCAGAGAAAGCGGCTGCACGATGTTCACCAGTTCGTGAGGGTTGTAGCCGTTGGAGAATCCGACGTCTATCCTCCCCTTTCTTACTGCGCGCTTGAAGAGCCGCACCAGATCCAGATGGGACAAAAACCTGATATTGCCTTTCTTATAGAAACGGAGGACGTATCTGTTCATTTGAGTATACCTCCGCATCTGCATTCTGTGTATTTATTGATTCCGCAGCCGTTGCAGGCATGCCTGCAGTCGGGCGTGGTCTCTTCGCTGAGCGCCTTGCGGTATTCGTCAAGAAGGAACCGGTCGCTGACGCCGCAGTCGATGATGCCCCACGGAAGCGGAGCGTCGGTCGGAAGGCCCTTAAGAGTGTAATGGCTGCCGTCTATGCCGTTTTCGCTCAGCGCTGTCCGCCAGGCGTCTTCCTTAAAGTGCTCTGTCCAGGAGTCGAAAGCGGCTCCTAGCTCCCACGCCCTTTCGATCACTTGGCTCAGTTCTCTGCCGCCTCTGGCAAGGACTGCTTCCAGCGTGCTCACGAAGCTCTCGTGAGAATGCAGCGTAACACCCTTTATCTTTCTGATGCGCGCCATAAGAAGATCGTGCTTCCTGGCGAATTCTACCGGCGTGTCCTGAGCTACCCACTGGAAAGGCGTGAACGGCTTGGGAACGAAGTTCGCTACGCTTACGGACACGTTGAAACGCCCGCGCATTCCGTTGTTTTTGGATCTTGCAAGATCCATTATCTTCTGAGCGATGTCGGCTATTCCTTCCAGGTCCTCGTCGGTCTCGGAAGGCAGACCTATCATGAAATACAATTTGACGGAGCTCCATCCCAGGTCAGTCGCCTTGTCTATCGCTCCGAGTATATCTGCTTCTGTTATGTTCTTGTTTATGACATCGCGTAGACGCTGAGTGCCCGCCTCCGGCGCGAAGGTCAGCCCCGTCTTTCTTAAGCCCTGGATCTCATCCAGGATTCGGAAACTGAAATTGTCGAGCCGGAGCGACGGAAGAGATATGGACACCTTACCGGCCTTGCAGTAGTCGATGAGGTCCAGCATCAGCGGTTCGAACTGCGTGTAGTCGGACGTTGAGAGCGAAAGCAGCGAGATCTCGCTGTAGCCGCTGTTTTCCAGCTGTTTTACTCCGTACTGATAGTTCTTTTTCCAGCTTCTTTCCCTGACCGGTCTGTAGATCATTCCGGCCTGGCAGAAGCGGCAGCCCCTTGTGCATCCGCGGAACAGTTCGCAGACGGCGCGCTCCTGAACTGCTTCAGTCAAAGGGTTGATCGGGCATTCAGGATAATCTATCTTGTCAAGATCGTTAACAAAAGCACGCAGGACTCTGTCCGGGGCGGACTGCTCCAGTTTATCCATGCGGACAAACAGACCGTTTTCGTATACCGGCTCGTAGAATGACGGAACATAGACGCCCTGAAGTTTTTGTAGTTTTAGGAGAGAATCTCTTTTGGAAATGCCTGCTTTCCTGCACTCCGCGTAAATGCGGCAGAACTCCGGCAGCAGATCTTCTCCGTCTCCCACGAGCACCGCGTCGAAGAAGTCGGCGAGCGGCTCGGCGTTGAACGCGCATGGACCTCCGGCAACGACCAACGGATCGTCTTCGGACCTGTCGGATGAACGGAAAGGTATTCCGGCAAGGTCCATCATGCTGAGGATGTTCGTGTAGGACATCTCGTACTGGAGCGTGAAACCGACGATGTCCGCGTCTCTGACGGGGGTCTTCGTTTCCAGAGTATACAAAGAAAGCCCGCACTTTTTCATGGCGGACTGCATGTCTGGCTTGGGCGCGAAAACGCGCTCCATGTAGCAATGATCTGTCTTGTTGAGTATGTTGTAGAGGATCGACAGGCCGTTCCAGGACATCCCTATCTCGTAGGTGTCGGGGAAGCACATGGCGAAGCGCACGTCAAAAGTGCCGTCCTCCTTGAGGATGATGTTCGGCTCGCCTCCTATGTAGGAGGCCGGCTTTTCTACGGTCATCAGCAGTTTGTCGAGCTTCTGCTGGACCTCATTCCTCGTAATACTCAAACTCGTAATCGAATACCTTTACCGTATCTCCGTCCTCAAGTCCTTCTTCTATCAGCTGGTCGAAGACACCTTTGCTTTCAATGTATTTGTACAGATAGCGCAGCGATCCTGTATCGTTGAAATTGGTGGAATCGAAGATCTTGCGCAGCTGCTTGCCCGTAAGGACGAATACACCGTCCTCGTCCACGTCGATATTGATGTCGCGGAAATCGGGCTCATCCTCCGGATCCGGAGCAACATAGAATGCGGCCGGTCCTTCGTCCTCGGCGTCTCCGATCTCTTCCAGCTTGGCCGCGACTGCTTTTATAAGTTCGTCCACGCCTTCGTGTATGGGAGCGGAAATGAAGTAGATCTGATACCCTTTCGATGTGATGTAGTCGCTGAACTTCTTAACAGTTTCGTCGTCCGCCATATCTATCTTGTTGGCGGCTACGATCATCGGTTTGGAAGCGAGCTTCTCACTGTAGTTCCTGAGCTCCGAGTTGATCTTGTCGAAATCCTCCGACGGATCTCTGCCCTCGGAACCGGAAACGTCCACTACGTGTATGAGCATGCGCGTGCGTTCTATGTGCTTAAGGAAATCGAGTCCCAGCCCAAGCCCTTCCGAGGCGCCTTCTATAAGACCCGGAATGTCCGCCATTACGAAGCTTTTGTCGTAGAAGTTTACGACGCCGAGATTAGGCGTTATGGTCGTGAAATGATAGTCTGCGATCTTCGGGTTTGCCGACGTGCACACGGAAAGAAGCGTGGACTTTCCGACGTTGGGATAGCCGACCAGGCCTACGTCCGCGATCAGCTTAAGTTCCAGTTCTATGTTTCGTTCCACGGAAAAACCGCCAGCTTCCGCGAAGTTTGGTGCCTGGCGAACGGAGTTCTTGAACCATACGTTGCCCTTCCCTCCTTTGCCGCCTTTAGCCGCAACAAAACGCTGGCCGTCCTCTTTCAGGTCTGCCATTATGTTTCCGGATTCGGCTTCTTTTATGAGCGTGCCTACGGGAACCTTTATTATAAGGTCCTCGCCGTCCTTGCCGTACTGCTGTTTTCCGCGGCCGTCCTCTCCGTTCTCCGCCGTGTACTTCTTTTTGTAGCGGAAATCCATGAGCGTGCGGAGGTTCCTGTCAGCGAGGAACACGACGCTGCCGCCGCGTCCGCCGTTTCCTCCGTCCGGGCCGCCCTGCGGAACGTATGGCTCCCTCCTGAAAGAGACAGCTCCGTTGCCGCCTTTGCCGGACTTTATGAAGATCTGTGCTTTATCTACGAACATGTTATCTGATGGCAGTTATGCTCTGCACTGCGGACCGGAGCATGTATCCGGTCAAAAAAACAGCCCCCGTCTTGCGGGGGCATTGAGCTTATTATGCTTCTTCGGGGTAAACGCTTACCTGCTTGCGGGTCTTGTCTTTTCTTTCGAACTTGACTGTTCCGTCTACCTTGGCGAACAGAGTATCATCTCCGCCAATGCCGACGTTATTACCCGGATGGTACTTGGTTCCTCTCTGGCGTACCAGTATGGAACCTGCGCTTACGAACTGACCGTCCGCTCTCTTGACACCCAGTCGTTTAGATTCACTCTCGCGGCCGTTCTTGGAACTGCCGACACCCTTTTTACTTGCCATATCTACACCTCCTGAGAACGATCACTCTGCTTTTTCAGCTTCGGCATCCTCCGCCTTCTTGCGGGATGCTCTTACGGATACGGACTTGATCTGAAGCTCGGTATAGGGCTGTCTGTGTCCCTGCTTCTTCTTGCTGTCCTTCTTGGCCTTGTACTTGTAGATGACTACCTTCTTGGCCTTGCCGTTATCAACGACCTCTGCCTTGACGCTTGCGCCTGCAACATAGGGAGCGCCTACGAGGGTCTTGTCGTCCTTCTCAAGAACGAGTACTTCTTTGATGGTAACGGTCTTGCCGGGATCGACGTCCAGCTTTTCCACTCTGATTACGTCGCCCTCGGTAACGCGGTACTGCTTACCGCCTGTTTCGATTACTGCGTACATTATGTTTTTTTACCTCCTACTAACCCGTCTCGCCAATGCAGGTGGCTGTTAAGCACTTGAAAAGGACCCGTTATGAGCGGCAACAGATGTAATTTAACATAGGAGTTTGTTTATGTCAAATAGTTTTTTACGACTATTTGAATATATTATAGATATTAATCTTCTAGTATGACGCCGTCGGCATCCACGCGCAGTCCTTCCGAATCGTCCTTGAGCGTATCGTCCTTCTTGGGGATGAACTTTTCCTTGATCTGCGCTTCCAGATCGTCCATCAGCTGCGGTCTGTCCTCCAGATACTGCTTGACGTTCTCCCTGCCCTGGCCTATCCTTTCGCTCTTATAGGAATACCATGCCCCGGACTTTTCTATTATTCCGGCAGCGACAGCGCAGTCCAGGATGTCTCCGGATCTGGAGATGCCCTTGCCGTACATGATGTCGAACTCGGTCACCTTGAAAGGCGGAGCTACCTTGTTCTTTACGACCTTTACCTTGGTGCGGTTTCCGATAACGGAATCGCCCTGCTTGATGGACTCGACGCGCCGAACGTCCAGACGGACGGAGGAGTAGAACTTAAGAGCTCTGCCGCCGGTTGTAGTCTCGGGATTTCCGAACATTACGCCTATCTTTTCCCTGAGCTGGTTGATGAAGATGACCATTGTTCCGGTCTTGTTTGCTACGCCGGTCATCTTCCTTAAGGCCTGGGACATGAGGCGCGCCTGCGCTCCGACGTGGGAATCTCCCATGTCTCCTTCTATCTCGTTCTTAGGCACGAGCGCTGCTACAGAGTCGATGACTACTACGGCTATAGCGCCGCTCCTGATGAGCATCTCGCAGATCTCCAGAGCGTCTTCGCCGTTATCCGGCTGCGAAACCAGAAGCTCGTCTATGTTGACGCCCAGAGCTTTGGCGTATACCGGATCCAGGGCGTGCTCCGCGTCTATGAACGCTGCCCTTCCGCCGTCCTTCTGTGCTTCCGCTATAACGTGCAGCGCAAGAGTGGTCTTACCGGATGATTCCGGTCCGAATATCTCTATTATCCTTCCCTTGGGAAGACCTCCGATGCCGCAGGCGATATCCAGACTTACGGAACCGGTGGATACTGCTTCTATATCCAGCCCTGCCGATTCGTCTCCGAGCATCATGATGGAGCCCTTGCCGAACTTCTTGTCTATCTGAAGAAGAGCGGCTTCCAGGGCCTTGTTCTTTTCCGCGTTCTGATCATTTGTTTTGACTGCCATATGGACCTCCATGAATAAAGAACATTTGTTCTATGGCAAGAATACCCTAAATCCGCAAAAAGGTCAAGCGTTTTCAGTGAAAAAATGTTAGCATCCCGTAAACTGTCAGTCAATGCTTTGGAGCGCATTGTGTACCGTTTTTACCATTTGATAGCACGCGAACTCACGTATGTAATTCCTGTTGTTTCTGTTGGCTCTGAATTCTTTTACCGTTACCTTGCCGCAGAACATGAGTCCCACGAAGAACTGCCCTACCGGCTTGCCTTCGTCCGCGTCCGGGCCGGCGTTTCCCGTTACGGATATGCATACCGGGCAGCCGCTGTAAAGGTTGAGCCCGCGGACCATTTCCTCGGCAGTCTGTGCGCTGATGGCGCCGTATTTTTCAAGAGTCTCCGGCTTTACATCCAGCTCCGAGGTCTTTGCCTCGTTGCAGTATGTTACGACGCCTCTTGAGAACACCTTGGATGCTCCGGGCACGTCCGTTATCATCTTGGCGAACATTCCGCCTGTCATGGACTCCGCGCACGCAAGCTTAAGGCCTTTCTCCTTCAGCTCCGCCATCATTATCTCGATCAGCTCTTTGTCGTCTTCGCTGTAGATGTACTCGCCGACCAGTTCCCTTATCTTTATCATGCATTCTTCCACGGCATCCTGCGCTTCCTTGAGCGTGGCTCTTTTTGACGCGACGCGGAAGGTGCATTCGAACGGTTTTGCGTATGTAGCGATAGTAGGATCCGTCTGGTTGTCTATAAGGTCTAAAAGCTTCGTCTCCAGATCCGACTCCCCTATTCCGGTCGTCCTGATGATCTTATAGAAAAGAAACCCGTCTTCGTGAGCGCTCAGCCGAGGCGCAACGTGGTCGCGGAACATGGGAACGTTCTCCCTCGGAGGACCCGGAAGAACGTATATGTGCCGTTTGCCGTCGGAAAGATAGAAGCCGGGCGCGGTGCCGTTGGGATTTGGCAGTATGACGCTGCCCTTTGGAAACCATGACTGCTTTACGTTATTGGGCGCCATTACACGGCCCTGGGACTCGAACCATTTCCTTATGATCTCAAGTTCCTCCGGATGGTCCACAAGTTCAGTGCCGAAGAACTCCGCAATAGTCTCCTTTGTAAGGTCGTCCTCCGTAGGTCCCAGACCTCCAGTGGTTATGACAAGATCGCAGTCTTCGTAAGCTTCCTGAAGCGCCTTGAGGAGCCGTCCCCGGTTGTCGCCCACGGTAATATGCCTAAGGACGTCCACCCCAAGATCGTTCAACTGCCTTGAAAGGAATACGGAATTCGTATTAACTATCGTTCCGAACAGTATTTCGGTGCCTATAGTAAGAATGGTTGCTTTCATTTTTACGCCTTACATGGAGAAAACGTTTTTGTTCTTTATGATGTATTCCGCGCCGGACACGACAGTCATGACGAGCGATGCCCAGAGGAAAACTTTGCCGATTATATCAAGGACCCTGCCGTATGGCTGGAGGAGCAGGAACATGACTGCGAACATCTGAAGCACGGTCTTGATCTTGCCCGTCATTCCGGCGGCTACAACAGTGCCCTGCGATGCCGCAACGGTGCGCATTCCGGAGACCGCGAACTCTCTTGCCAGGATGACTATCAGCATCCAGCCGGGCATTACGCCTTTGTCTATGAACATGCAGAAAGCTGCGTAGACGAGGACTTTGTCGGCCAGCGGATCCATTATCTTGCCGAAGTTCGTTATAAGGTTGCGCTCTCTGGCGATCTTGCCGTCGAAATAGTCGGTCACCGAGGCGGCTATGAACACTATCAGAGCTGGAATGTTGAGGCCGAAAGCGTAAAGCACCACGAATATGGGTACGCAGATGACCCTTGCTATAGTAAGTTTGTTCGGAAGATTCATGAAAGTATCTCCTCTCCTGTAAGATCGTAATCGAAAGCGTCCGTTATCTTAACACGGACGAAGTCTCCCGGCACTGTGCCGGGCGCGCCCTTGAAGATGACGCTGTTGTCTATCTCGGGGGCATCCATGTAAGTGCGGCCTGTGCAGGTACCGTCGTCCTCGGTCTCCTCGACCAGGACATCCATGGTCCTCCCGATAAGCTTTGTATTGTTTTCCAGAGAGATGCGCTGCTGCAGCGTCATGATGCGGTCAAGCCGGCGTGCCTTGACGTCCGAACGGACCTGTCCCTTAAGCTCTGCTGCTTTCGTCCCTTCTTCCCGGGAATACGCGAAAGCGCCGAGGCGGTCGAAACGCATCTCCTCTATGAAGTCCAGCAGTTCCTCGAACTGAGGGATCCTTTCTCCGGGGAATCCGGTGATAAGAGTCGTTCTTATCGTTATTCCGGGTATTTGTTTACGTAATTTTGTTACTGTTCCAACTATGGAACTGTGCGTGGACTTGCGGTCCATCGCCTTCAGAATGTCGTCGGAACAGTGCTGTATGGGTATATCTATGTATTTGCAGACCTTGTCGTTGGCGCGTATCTCTTCTATCAGTTCATCCGTGATCTCGTCCTCGTAGCAGTACATGAGGCGTATCCATCTGATGCCTTCTATGGCGCTGATCTTTCGCAGGAGCTGGGGCAGCGCGTTCTTCTTGCCGAGATCCCTGCCGTAGAACGTTACATCCTGCGCTATGATAACAAGCTCCTTGCACCCTGCCGCGGCAAGTTCTGCGGCTTCCTTAAGGATATCCTCTTCCCTTCTGCTCCTGTATCTGCCCCTGATCTTAGGGATAATGCAGTAGCTGCAGACGTTGGAGCAGCCCTCGGCTATCTTGATGGACCTTGTCCACGGTCTGGTCAGAAGCGATCTTCCTCCAAGTTCCTTATATGCCTTTTCGCATGCGGAAGCGTGGACCCTCCCCTGCTCTTTGCCCAGGACTATGTCCGGCAGCTTATCGTAATCGTTGACGCCGAGAATGTAGTCCGCCTCCGGCAGACTCTTCTTAAGTTCTTCCGCGTATCTTTGAGTAAGGCAGCCGGAAACTATGAGCGTCTTACTGCCGCGGGACTCTTCCTTCAACGCGTTCATTTCAAAGATCGCTTCTATTGACTGCATCTTTGCGTCGCCTATGAAGCCGCAGGTATTGACGATAAGGACGTCAGCTTCCGAAGGGTCGTCAATTACAGAGCAGCCCGCATCTGTTAGAAGGCGGGCTGCGTTCTCTGAATCTACAGTATTCTTTTCACATCCGAGAGTGCGGATATATATCTTCTTCAAAACAGGGACTCCTGATCCTGGTTTGCGTCCGCGCCGGAGGCCATCTCCTCAAGCTGCTGGAATTCGGCAAGCGTCATGTTGACCTTTCTG
>JAFZRK010000089.1 GCA_017619905.1 Bacillota bacterium | reverse complement strand
TGGAGCTGGCGATCGGAGTCGAACCAACAACCTGCTGATTACAAATCAGCTGCTCTGCCATTGAGCCACGCCAGCAAAATGCCGTCTATTCACTTTTCAAAATGGCGACCCGGAACGGGCTCGAACCGTCGACCTCCAGCGTGACAGGCTGGCATTCTAACCAACTGAACTACCGGGCCCCATAAGTGGTGGGAGTAACAGGGCTCGAACCTGTGACCCCCTGCTTGTAAGGCAGATGCTCTCCCAGCTGAGCTATACTCCCACACTCCATATCAGACCGACTTCCCAGCCGGCGCACTACGGAATTATAATGGAATTGGCCCTAAGTGTCAATAGTCTGTAAATAAAAAACTTACAATATCTCCAAACTTCCGCTGCAGATGTCCATGAGCGTTCCGAGCACTGTTTCTTCGTCCTCCGGAGCGTACGAGACGTCCATGCAGACCTTGTCTTCGTAGGACGTTCCAAGGATCGCGAACGGCTGATCCTTCTCCGCAGTCTGTATCTTTCCCAGGAAGCTGTAGTCGATCTTTATGCGTTTTGTGACGCTCTCATATACGTCCAGGCGGCCCGCCGCTTCCAGCGCCATCCTTGCAGAGGAAGTATAGGCCCTCACAAGGCCTCCGGGCCCCAGTTTTATGCCGCCGAAGTACCTCGTTACCACCACCACGACGTTGGTAAGACCTTCCGAGGATATCAGCAACGCAACGGGCGAACCTGCCGTACCGCCGGGTTCGCCGTCGTCGGAGCCCCAGACGGTCTGCTGCTTGTCGCCCAGCACGAAAGCAGGGACGTTGTGCGTGGCGTCGCGGTACTGCGCGCGTATCTTTGCGATGTATGCTTCCGCCTCTTCCCTTGAAGATACTGGCGCGGCATGCGCAATGAAGCGTGACTTTTCTATGGTCTGTTCCGCGCATCCTTCGGTCCTGAGAGTCGTGAAAAGATAGGCCATTGCTCAGTTCTCCGCAATTATGTACTCGGCGAAACGCCCGCGGTCCGCTTCCGAAAGTTCCGCGGCTATGTACGTTCCGCTGTCCCTGTATTCCACCGTTTCCGGCTTTACGGCGTTTATTACCGCGTTTACGACGCTGCCTTTGTCATAAGGGATGAGCAGCTCCGTTCTCTTAACACCCGAGAACAGTTTTCCCTTGACGGCGTCCAGAAGGTCCGGTATGCCGGCGCCTGTCCTGCAGGATATGGCGAAGGCGTCCTGGCCGTAGCCGAGAGGTTCGAACTCCGGGACCAGATCGATCTTGTTGAATACCAGCAGACGGTCACGGTCGGAAGCCCCAAGTTCTCCCAGCACCTGCTCCGTTACTTCTATCTGGAAGTCCTTTTCCGCAAAGGATGCGTCGACTATGTGAAGGATAAGATCCGCCCTGCTCACCTCTTCCAGCGTTGAGCGGAAGGCGTCCACCAGTCCGTGAGGCAGGCGGCTGACGAAACCGACGGTGTCTATGAGTATGAAGCTCTTGCCGTCCTCCAGCGTCACGAGCCGCTGAGCCGTGTCCAGCGTGGCGAAGAGCATGTCTTTTTCCAGGACCTGCTTCTCCTCCCTGTCCTCCATGGCCATCAGCCGGTTCATGAGCGAGGACTTTCCGGAGTTGGTGTATCCCGCCAAAGCGACCACGGGAAGCCCGTTCTTTTCGCGTTTCTTGCGCTGAAGAGCCCTGTTCTTCTTGAGTTCCGCAAGGTCCTTCTTTATCTCGTCCATGCGCCTCTGGATGTGGCGCCTGTCGGTCTCCAGCTTCTTTTCGCCGGGACCTCTGGTACCTATTCCGCCGCCCAGCCGCGACAGGGACTTGCCGAAGCCCAGAAGACGCGGAAGACGGTACTGGAGCTGAGCCAGTTCCACCTGAAGCTTGCCTTCTTTGGAAGTCGCTCTGTCCGCGAAGATGTCAAGGATGAGTATGGTGCGGTCTATGACTTTGCGCCCTACGACGTCCTCTATGTTCCTCAGCTGCATGCCTGAAAGCTCGTCGTTGAATATGACAAGATCCGCTTCCATGCTCTCGCAGAGTTCCTGAAGCTCCTTGAGCTTGCCGCTGCCTATGAGCGTGGCCGCCCGGAAGTGGTCCAGATACTGCTCCATGTAGGCCAGGACCTCTATGTCCGCCGCTTCCGCAAGCCCTTTCAGCTCTTCCATGGAATAGGAAATATCCCCGCCGGTGGATGCGCCGACGAGGATGGCTCTTGCGCTTGCGCGCTCTATTGTGTTGTTGCTGTCGTCAAATTGCATTAAAGGATGAACCTGTCTATGTCGTCCTTTCTTATCGTCTCCGAGAACTTGCCTCGCACGTACTCGGGGTCGATGACTATGTCCTTGTTCTCCACGTCCGGAATCTGATAGGAGATGTCCTCCAGAAGCTTCTCCATTATGGTGTGGAGACGTCTTGCGCCTATGTTCTCGGTCTGCTCGTTGAGGAGCTCGGCCATGGTGGCTATCTCTTCCACGGCGTCGTCCGTGAAGCTGATGTTTACGCCCTCTGTCTCCAGAAGCGCCTTGTGCTGCTTAAGAAGAGCGTTGTCCGGCTCGGTGAGTATCCTTACGAAGTCGTGCCTCGTGAGGGGCTCCAGCTCCACCCTTATCGGAAAACGTCCCTGAAGCTCCGGAATGAGATCCGTAGGCTTGGAGACGTGGAATGCGCCTGCGCCTATGAACAGAATGTGATCCGTCTTTACCGGGCCGTACTTGGTATTGACCACGCTGCCTTCGACTATGGGCAGGATGTCCCTCTGGACGCCTTCTCTGGAGACGTCCACGCCGCCGCGGAAACCGGAGCCGGAAGCGATCTTGTCGATCTCGTCTATGAAGACTATGCCGTTCTGCTCGCAGTTCTCCAGGGCTTCGGTGGTGACCTGGTCCATGTCTATGAGGTTCTGGGCTTCCTGCTCGATGAGTATCTTGCGGGCGTCCTTAACCTTCATGTTCTTTTTCTTGTATCGCTTGGGCATGGCGTCGCCGAAGATGCTGCCCAGCGAGATGGTGCCGCCCTGGGAAACGTCCAGATTGCTGTCCTTGGGCTGATCCACGACGTCTATCTCTACGTACTGCTCTTCCAGAAGACCGTTCTTGAGCTGCTCGCGGACCTGGCTGCGGGCGAGCTCGGTCTGGCTGTCCTCGTGAACTTGCTTGTCGTCTATCTTTTCCGTGGTCCTGTTGTAGGTGGCCTGCCCGCCGCCCATTATGAAGCTGAACGGGTTGCTGCTGGCCGGCGAGGGATTCCTCTTTCTGCTGCCGGGGATTATGGCCTCGATGATCTTCTCGTTGGCCAGTTCCTCGGCTACGGCGTATTTCTCGTTCATGTGCTTCTGCTTGGTGACCCTCATGGATGCTTCCATGAGGCCCCTGATTATGGATTCCACATCGCGGCCCACGTAGCCGACCTCGGTGAACTTGGTGGCCTCCACCTTGATGAAAGGCGCGTCCATGAGCTTGGCCAGACGCCTTGCTATCTCCGTCTTTCCGACGCCCGTGGGACCCATCATGAGGATGTTCTTGGGCGTTATTTCTTCGCGCATCTTGTCCGGCAGGAGGTTCCTTCTGTAGCGGTTGCGAAGGGCTACCGCTACGGATCTCTTGGCGGAATCCTGACCGATTATGTATTTATCCAGCTCCGCGACTATCTCCTTCGGAGTCATTCCGTGAATGGTGCGGGCGCCGTCTGTAAGTTCGTTAGCCATCGTTTACCTCCTAAAGGGTCTCCACGGAAATGTGGCTGTTGGTGTAGACGCAGATGTCGGAAGCGATCCTGAGCGCCTCTTCCGCTATCTGCGCAGCGGTCATGTCCGTGTGGTCGTAGAGCGCGTGAGCCGCGGCGTAGGCGTAGTTTCCGCCCGAACCGATGGCTACGTAGCTGGCGTCCGGCTCTATCACTTCGCCGGTGCCGGATATCACAAGAACGTTGTCCTTGTCAGCGACGAGCATCATCGCGTCCAGGTTCCTGGATGCCTGATCCTGGCGCCACATCTGAGCAAGGGCCACGGCGGCTCTCTTAAGGTTGCCCTGATGCTCCTCCATCTTCTTCTCGAACTTCTCCATGAGCGAATACGCGTCCGCCACGGAGCCTGCGAAGCCGCAGAGCACCTGATTCTTGTATATCTTTCTTATCTTTTTAGCATTGTTTTTCATGATGGCATGCTCGCCCATCGTTACCTGTCCATCGCCCGCTATGGCTACGTCGTCCGCGCTGCGGCGCACCAGACAGATGGTAGTTGCGTGAAACTGGGTCATCTTGTTCTCCGTTTTTATAAGCTCAATAGTTGAAATTTGCTGTTTTCCTGCTGTTGTTAGCACTCAAAGCGAAAGAGTGCTAAAAGCTATTATAAATATAATCCCCTGCCGAACCGTTGTCAACAGGGGAAATATGTAGCTTTGGTGAGTTTTATTTCTTCTCCCTGTGGTCGCAGTCCGGGTTGGAGCACACGAGCGAACGGCCCCTCTCCACGAGGAGAGATCCACACTTGGGGCATTCCTTCTGGACCGGCTTGTACCAGTAGACCTGATCGCAGGACGGATAGTTGCTGCATCCGTAGAAAGTCTTGCCCTTCCTGCTCCGTTTAACGATTATCTCCGACCCGCACTTCGGGCATTTTACGCCTGTTGACGTAATGATTGATTTTGTATATCTGCACTGGGGGAAGTCCGAGCAGGCAAGGAAATCGCCGAATCTGCCGTGCTTGAGGGCAAGCGGCTTTCCACACTGCGGGCAGAGCTCTTCGGTAAGCTCCACCTTGGGCTTGACCTTCTCCATCTGGGATCTGGCCTGCGCTATCTCGCTCTTTAAGCTGCCGTTGTAGTAGTCTCCAATTACCTTTTTCCACGCGACCTTGCCTTCCGCCACCTTGTCCAGGTCCTCTTCCATCCTGGATGTGAACTCAACGTCCACCACCTCCGGGAAGTAGACCTCCATTACGTCCTTGGTGACCAGCTTGCCCAGATCCGTTGGCATGAGCGCCTTCTTTTCCTTGACTATGTACTTGCGCTCCGTAAGCGTTGAAACTATGGGCGCGTAGGTGCTGGGACGGCCTATGCCCTTTTCCTCCAGTTCCTTTATGAGACTGGCTTCGGTAAATCTGCTGGGCGGTTCGGTGGCTCTCTTTTCGTTGTGGACCTCTATGAGAGCAAGGCCCATGCCCTTCTTAAGCTCCGGAAGGGGCTTGTCCTTCTCCTCGGAGGTTACGTTGTAGACCTTAAGGAAGCCGTCGAACAGGAGCTTTCTGCCGTAGGCCTTGAGCTCGTACTTTCCGCAGCCGATCTGCGCTCCCATTGCGTCGAACACGGCGGCTGCCATGCGGCTGGCCACGAAGCGCGACCAGATCAGCCGGTACAGCTTGTACTGGTCCGAAGTAAGCGAGCTCTCCAGGTTCTCCGGCAGCAGGTTGACGTTGCTGGGCCTTATTGCTTCGTGAGCGTCCTGGGTGTTCTGGCGCTTGTTGGAGAAAATGCCGCTGCCCACGTAGTTATCACCGTAGCGCTCCTTTACGAGCTGCTTGCACGCGGCGTCCGCCTGCGGATTGACGCGTACGGAGTCCGTCCTCATGTAGGTTATGAGACCTACGTGGCCCTGTCCCTTTACGTTTATGCCTTCGTAGAGCTGCTGCGCTATGAGCATGGTCTTCTTGGGAGCGAAGCCGAGCCTTACGGAAGCGTC
>JAFZRK010000088.1 GCA_017619905.1 Bacillota bacterium | reverse complement strand
CGGCGCGTACGCGCACTTCCTCACCTTAAGGGCAGCAGCGGCCAGTTCTTTTTTCTTTTTCTCAGTGAATCTCAATTCAGGAACCTCCTTTTTTTCCGCACCTGAGCCGCAGGACCAGCCCCGAGAGCCAGCCGAGGACCATGATGCCGGCAAAGATCGCGGCGCCCACCGCGTATCCCCAGAGCACAAAACCGTAGAAATCATTGCGGTGGGGCCATTCGCCGACGCCGTTGATAAGTATGTTCAGAAGATAGAAAAGCCCGTAGACCGCCACCGGTATCACACACAGGAAGCTCTGCGGAAGGCTGATCCGGTAATGATCCTCCAGCGCGATGAACTCGGCTATGGATACGACCGGCACTATCAGATGGAGCCAGAAGTTTGCCCCGCGCAGCATCGCTGGGTAGCTGTACAGAGGCCCCAGGAACAGCATGACTACAAGGAAAGTCACGCTGACGGCCGCTGTCGCTGTGTATTTCAGCAGGAACGCCCTTCGGGAAGGGCTTTCCCTTCTGCCGGAGAGCACCGCGATGAGCTGCGCCGCGAATATCCCGGCGGCTATGCCTTCAAAGATGTTCGAAAGAGTCGTGAAATACTTGAGACTTGAAAGCCCTGCCGAGCTGAGCGCTCCGCCGGAATTCCGGAAGACCAGGTATAAAAAGACGCACAGCACAGCCGCGGCGATAAGCAGATCGATCACCGCGCCGGCAAGCAGCTTTTTTCTGTTGTAAGTGCAGTCATTCATCACCCGGACATCCCCAGTCATGATCCAGTACTATTATACCAGATATTACGCGCGGCTAAAGCCCCTCTATCATGTAATTGAGCCACTTGCCGGACCTGAAGCGCCTTCTGAGGACGAAGAACTTTATCACCGTCTCCGCGCTCACCATAAGGACCACGATGGTTATCGGGAGCTTCAGCCACAGCGCCCCTATAAAGGCCAGCGGCACGCTGATGAGCCACATCAGCAGTATCTCGGTGATCGCCGCGAAGCGCGTGTCTCCGCCCGCGCGCAGTATCCCGGACACCATCACCCCGTTGGTGAGGTTCAGCGGGCAGAACACAGCGTGAACGTACATTATCTGCCTCGCTGTAGTAAAGCCCTCAGGGCTGAGGTCGAAGATCTTTAGTATGATTCCCGCAAAGACCGCTATCAGGACTCCCGCGCAGGTCCCCATTATCAGCGCCAGCCTCCTGAGCCGCCTTGCCGTCTCGAAGGCCTCGTCCTTTTTTCCCTCTCCTATCCTGGCGCCTATGAGTATCAGCGAAGCGTCGCCCAGACTGAACATGCACATCAGGAAGAGATTCATGACGGTTATGGACGCGGAGAACGCGGCGAACTGCAGCGTCCCTATATGTCCGTAGGCTGCGCTCATGGCGGAGTTCGCCCCGCTCCAGAGCGTCTCGTTCAGAGTGGTGAATACGGAGTTCTTATAGACTCTCGCCGCGAGGTTCCTGTCGAAGGCAAAGAGCCCTTTCAGCGGCCCCCTCAGCGGGTTCTTCCTTGCGAATACCATGAGCACCATGAGCGTGAATTCCAGCGCCCTTGCCATCACCGTGGCGAGAGCCGCTCCGCGCACCTCCAGCCTCGGAAAGCCGAAGTGCCCGAAGATAAGGCAGTAGTTGAAGAACAGGTCCGTTACGAACGCTCCGAAGGATATGAACATAGGTATCCTGGTCTGCTGAGTGGCCCTTAGGCTCGCAGACAGCGGATTTATCACCGCTATGAAAAGGAAATTCACGGACGCGGTCTTAAGGTACTCCGCGCCAAGAGCCGCCGCGGCCGGGTCCCTGGTGTAGATGCTCATCACCTGGAGCGGGAAGAACCTCCCCAAGCAGAAAAAGATCAGGCTCAGGACCATGGCGTTCACCATGGCGAAGCCCATCACCCTGCGTATGTTGCGTATGTCCTTCGCTCCCCAGAACTGCGTAAGGAAGGTCGAGCAGCCCGTGCAGAAACCGAAGACCATCATCCACTGTATGTTAAAAAGCTGCACTCCCAGGTTCACCGAAGAGAGCGCAGTCTCCGAAAGGCTGCTCACCATCATGTTGTCCAGAAGCGTAAGAGAGCTGCTGACAAGCCCCTGCAGCGCCACCGGGATGGCTATCCTTGCTACTTTTCTGTAGAAACCGCTGTCCTGCATCCTTTTATCTTCTGAAACGTCCGCGTATCAGCTCGTTGACGGCGATCACGCTCTCCGCGGGAACTCCGCACTCCCAGAGGAGCGCGTATTCCGAGAGAGTCCCGGATCCCGCGGGGACGCCGAACGCCCCGCTGTCGGAACCCGCCGCTATTTTGGCTCCGAGCTCCGCGCCGCGCCTTACCGATGCCATGTGGCTCTCTGCCGTGAGCCTCGTGATCTCCGCGTCAAAGCCCGGCCTTGCGGTGTAGCGCGCTTTATCACCGCTGCCGCTCCTTCCTGAGAAGGCTATTATGGCGGCAAGCGTCGGGACCCATATGCTGCCGGACTCCGCCAGAGCCTGAAGACACTCTTCGTCTATGAATACCCCGTGCTCTATGCTGTCCGTCCCGGCTTCCACGGCCGCCATGAAGGCGTCCTTCCCGTTGGTGTGCGCCATCACGGCAAAGCCCTCGCCGTGCGCGATGTTAACCAGTTCCTTTATCTCCCCGGCCTCGAGCGGCGGGCAGGAGAGCTCCCCGAACGCTTTAAAGGTAACGATGCCGGAGAACATTATCTTTACGAAGTCCGCGCCGAGAGATGCGGCTTCTTTTATAAGGGAACGGAACTCTTTATAATCCCCGAACGGGCGGCCCACGATGTCACCGTACCTTCCCTTCCTGTGCGTGGCGAACACCGGGGTGACGTACTCTATCCCAAGCTCCGGATGCTCAAGGACCCAGCGTTTTGCCTCCGCCGTCCTCCCTTCCGCGTCTCCGCCGTCGCGGAAATACGATATGCCAAAGGAGGACATCCTCTCAAGGGATGCCCTGTAGTCCTCCGTCCTCATCATCACGTGCCCGTGGCACTCATAGAATCTTCCCATACGCTATCTGCAGGAGTCCATATCCTGCTGCTCCCTGGCGGCGCACAGCGCTTCAAAAAGCTCCGGAAACTGTCTGTCCAGCCTCAGCACCTTGCCTCTGCTGTCCGTAAAGCAATGCTCAGAGCTTGCCGTAAAGACGGTCTTTCCGTCCGCGTTCTTCATCACATAGCCGAGCTTCAGCCTTGCGCCCTTTACATCTTCCACCCGAACGCTTATCTCCACCTCGTCCGGGAAGGTGGTGGTCTGTTTGAAGCTGCTGGTTATCGACACTACCGGGGAGACCACGCCGGTCTCCTCTATCTTTTCCAGGCCCCAGCCGATCTTTTCAAGGAAGTCCAGCCTGGCCTCCTCCATCCACCTGATGTAGTTGGAATGGTGAGTGATGCCCATGCGGTCCGTCTCGTAGTATCTTACTTTGTGTATGTATGTATGCATGCTGCTG
>JAFZRK010000087.1 GCA_017619905.1 Bacillota bacterium | reverse complement strand
TTATGACGTCTATTGGTACGACCTTGCCGGACAGCTGCCTGCCTATGTCCAGGAAGTTCTCCCTGCCGGTGAAGTTCCTTACGAAATCGTTGCCCGTGCCGCAGGGGATGACCGCGACCTCCGCGTTCTTAAAGCCTATGGCGCCGTTCACGACGTCGCAAAGAGTTCCGTCGCCGCCAATGGCGTAGAATCTTACCTCGTCGCCGACCGAAGCCCTCTGCTTTACGTAGGTCCCGATCTCTTCCTTATTCAAAGACCTGTGGATCTCGTAATCCAGGTCCGTCGTCTTAAGAAACGCTATTATCCTGGGAAGCAGATTCTTTTCCGCGTATCCGTTTCCCGCGACAGGGTTGAGAATAAATATGTGCTTCATTATCAGTAATGCTCCGCGCTAACTTGAATATATTAACACGGAGCCGGAGGTTTTTCAAGTATTGTAAAAGCGATATCGAAGTGCGCCATGCGAAAGCGGACCCAACGCGCTCCCCGGCTCAGAGTATCCTGAGAGGCGCGGCCTGAAGCTTGTCCAGCGAGACGAGCCGGTATTCTATACCGTCTATCTCTCCCTGCGGTCCGTTCTTAAAGACGTTCTCGCCGTGAAGGTGCCCGTAGACCACCCTTTTCACACCGTAAGCCCTGAACAGTTCCGTAAAGCCGGACGGCTCGAAGCGCCTGTTCATGGGCGGATAATGCATTGCTGCGATGATCTCCTTGCCGCATTCCGACGCGCTCTTGAGCGACATCTCCAGCCGCAGGATCTCTCTCTCGTATATCTTCCTGTCGGTCTCCTCGGAGAAGTCCGGCTCTCCGGGGCATATCCATCCCCTGCTGCCGCAGACGACGCAGTCCTCCAGCTCGCAGGAGTCGTTCTGGATGAAACGAACGCTTCCGTACAGCCCGCGCATCTTCTTCATGGAGGTCCACCAGAGGTCGTGATTGCCGCGAATAAGCAGCTTGGTCCCGGGAAGCCGATCCAGCCACTCCAGGTCCGCCAGCGCGTTCTGCAGCTTAAGGGCCCAGCTTATGTCCCCGGCTATTATCACGGTGTCCTCCGGCTCCACGAGGCGCAGCCAAATATCGCGGAGGCGCTCGTCGTGGTCCTTCCACGCACCTCCAAAGACGTCCATGTTCTTGTCGCCTATTGCCGGATCATGCGACAGATGCAGATCCGCTATTGCATAAAGATGCGCCAAAGCCGTCCCTCCGGATGATTGCTCCGTTGCCTACTCATAAATACATATATAAATATTATGTAAATATTTTTAATTGACAACACATTATACCATAAATTATAATGTTTTCGTTATGAGGGGTAAAGAGGTCAGCAAATTATTTTCCATTGCGTTTATTTTTATTGCGCTTGTGATCGCCGCAAGCGTTGTTTGCTTTGCGGACACTCCCCCCGCCTACAACGACGAAGTTCAGATCGACGTCTATGTAAACGGTTCCAAAACAAGCGATATCGCCTACACCATAAAGGGCAACATCTACCTTAACCTCAACACCATCAGGCAGTACGGCGACACCACGGGCTTCACCTTCGACACCTCGGAAAACAAGGCGTATTTCAACTCGTCCGACATGGACATGTTCTTCGGGGACGCCGAGACCACAAACTTCATAAAGAACAACGCCGGAAGAGTCTACCTTCCCATAAAATTCTTCAAGAGCGCATATCACATCTCGCTCGGAAGCATCAGCCAGCTCTGCAAGATACAGTACGAATACAAGGACGGGGCCGTCTACCTCTACCCCTACAAGGACCTGTCCAGGATCGCTGTCTCCGGGGCCGGCGCCTCTGCGGTAAGCATGAAAGGACACGCGATCGGGTCCGGCCTTACCATGGCCTACGGCGGGAACTACACCATAGTTTCCGAGACCGCGTCCCTCTACAAGGTAAGGGATCTTCAGGGCGCGGAGTACTACGTCAGCAAGGCGGACTTCCAGGTGCAGAGCGGATCCACTGTCAAGAGATACATCCAGAACAACCGTGCGAAGGACAAGTTTACCACCGGGATAAACCTGGCATGGCTCATGGCCGGAATAAGGACGGAGCTCGCGCCGGCAGCTAACGACGGAATCGACGTTCTGTCCCCCATCTGGATGCGGCTTGAAGTCAACGGCGGCGGGACCGTCAGGAACAACTGCGAGTACGGTTTCGTGGAGCTCTGCCATTCCTACGGCACTAAGGTATGGATCTGCATAAACAACAATTTCGACAGTTCCGGATCTTCCGCATATACCTCAACAGTGCTTAAGAACACAACGCTGCGGAACAAGGCGGTGGCCCAGTATCTGCTCTACGCCTGCCTGTACGACGCGGACGGGATAAACGTGGACTTCGAGGCCATGGAGAAATCCGTCATAAAGGAATACTACACGGCGTTCATCCAGGAGCTCGCAAAGCACTGCAACAAGCTGGGGCTTACCATTTCCGTGGATACGCCCGTCGCCAACAGCTACTGGAGAAACTACTACGACTTCGCCGCCATGGGCAGCGTCGTGGATTATATCTGCCCCATGGCTTACGAGGAGCACTACAGCAAAGCGGTGGGCGCCGGTTCCACCATGTCGCCTGAGTGGTTCACGTCCACGACGGACGATCTTATTAGTATCGTCGGACCCGGCAAGGTGCTGCTTGGAGTCCCCTTCTTCACTCAGGAATGGTTCTTCGACTCCGCGGGCGATCTGACGGACGTTTCAGCGGTAAGCATCAAGACCTCGCTGGCAGACATAGCCGCCAGCGGAGCGACTCCGGTATGGAGCGAGGAAGAAGGCCAGTACATAGTAACTTACACCGATGCCTCCGGACAGACCGTAAAGATCTGGGTGGAAGACACGCGTTCCATGGCTTTCAAGCTCAACTACGTAAAGAGCTCCGGAATAGCGGGGACCGCGTGCTGGGCATACGGACAGAGTCCGGCAGACATGCTGGAAGTCTTCTCCAAAGTCTACAAACAGGGAGTCGATCCCCTGAGCATACCGGGTCTCTGGTAGCGCTGATCCCAGCAGCTGACCGCATAAAGGAAGCCAAAACTCTGCCCCGCTTACGCATTGCGGGGCATTTTGCTGCATGAAAAAAGGGAGGATCTTCATCCTCCCTTTAAGATTGGCTGTTTTAATTATTCTGCCGGGGTCTCTGCCGGAGCTTCCTCTGCGGGAGCCGGAGCGGGCTCTTCGGCGGGAGCTTCGGGAGCCGGTTCTGCTGCGGGAGCCGGAGCATCGGGATCCTGAGTCGCCTTGATGCTGAGCGAGATCCTTCTGCGGTCCTTGTCGATCTCAAGGATCTTGGCCTGGACCATCTGACCTACGCTGAGCTCGTCCGCTACCTTGCCTATCCTCTTGTGGGATATCTCGGAGATGTGGACCAGTCCGTCGAGTCCGGGAGCGATCTCGATGAACGCGCCGTATTCCTTGATCTGTACCACCTTGCCGGTGATGACCTGACCAACCTGATACTGCTCGTCTATTACGCTCCAGGGTTCAGGATTGTTCTGCTTAAGTCCGAGGGAGATCTTGCCCTTCTCGGCGTTCATGTTGAGGATCTTGACGTTGATGACCTGTCCGATCGAGAGAACTTCCTGCGGATGCTTGAGCTTGCCCCAGGAGATCTCGGAGATGTGGAGAAGTCCGTCGATTCCGCCTATATCTACGAACGCGCCGTAGTCGGTGAATCTCATTACCTTTCCTTCTACGACATCGCCCACGTTGAGGGTGTTCCAGATGTCGGCGATCTTCTTTCTTCTTTCCTCGGCAAGGAATTCCTTGTGGGAGAAGACTGCCTTGTTGCGTCTGGGATCCACCTTGGTGACCTTAACGGGAAGCGTCTTTCCGATAAACTCGTCTGCGGTCTCCACATAATGATCCGCGAGCAGGGACATCGGGATGAATCCGGATATCTCCTTGTAGTTAGCGATAACGCCCTTGTTGACTTCCTTGATGACTGTGACCTCGATCACGTCCTTGTTCTCGCAAGCGGCAATTATCTCATCCCAGTTCTCGCTGGACTGCAGTCTCTTCTTGGAGAGAAGAATGTTACCGTCGCCGTCATCCGTCTTGATGACCTTTGCCTGAACCGCGTCGCCCTCTGCGAACACATCGGTAAGCTCCTGTCCGTCCTCGAGAGTTACCTCGTTCTTAAACAGGATTCCATCCTTTTTGCATCCAAGATTAACGACCAAATGGTCTTTTGTAACCTGCACGACCGTTCCGTCCACTACTTCGTTGCGGGCCGGAAGCTTAAGCGATTTTTCGATCTGATCCATGTACATGGACATATCGTTTGCTTCTTCGTTCTGCGGGTTCTTAGTGAAAACTTCACTCATTTTTGTGACAACCTCCTTAATTATGCGTTCGGGTGCGGATGCACTCGCCGCAACGCCTATTTTATTATAATTTTGCAAGTCGTGCAACGGGAAATTGTCTGAATTTTCAACGAATACCGTATTTTTACAACTTATTACGCATATGTCCAGAAGTTTTTTTGAATTGGAGGAACCGGCGTCGCCTATGACGACCATAAGATCCGACTCGCGCGCCAGTTTTTCCGCCGCGCGCTGCCTCTCGGATGTTGCCTTGCAGATCGTATTTTCGATCAGCGCGTCCGGGAAACACGCCTTAAGCTCTGCGGCGCAGCTGTTGAAGGATTCTTCTGTAAAGGTGGTCTGGACCGCAGCCGTCAACTGCCGTCCGGCAAGGTCTTCATCCGCGGCGATCCTTTCCGACAGAGCGCGTATCTCCTCCGGGCTTCGCACCGCAAAAACAGGGCCTTCGGTCCATCCCATTATGCCTTTGATCTCGGCATGCGAAGCGTCTCCGAAAAGAACAAGCATGCGCCCTTCCCTGCCGGTCTGTTCCGCTATCCTGTGGACCTTCTCCACGAGCGGACAGGTACCGTCGATGAGGACGAGCCCCTTCTCCGCGGCCTTTTTATATGTGGAAGCCGGTTCTCCGTGAGCCCTTATCATGACGCGCGATCCGTCCGGAACACCGTCCAGAGAATCGGTGATGACAAGGCCCTTTTCCTTAAGGTCCTTCAGGGCTTCCTTGTTGTGGATCAGCGGTCCCAGGCAGTAGACCGGACCCGCGGATCCGGCGGAATCCAACGCTTCCTCCGCCATTTTGAGCGCGTTCTTTACGCCGAAGCAGAAACCGGCATGCTCCGCTACAGTGATAGTCGCCATCCGTGCCTCCCTAGCTGAACTATGGTAAGATCATTATACAATAGCGGCTTCGGAAAGTTAACATTTTTCAGCGGGCTCCGATATGGTATAATACAGCCATGGACAAGATAAGATCTAACATTTTGCTGATAGGGATGCCCGGCTCGGGAAAGACCACCATAGGCAGACTTCTGTCGAAACGGACGGGGATGCCTGTCGTCGACACGGACGATCTTCTTGTGGAGAAGGAGCAGATCAAGCTCCAGGAGATCATACACGACAAGGGCCTGGACTACTTTTACGAAGCGGAGGCGCGCGTCCTTTCCGATCTGATGCTCAAGGGCTATATCATCAGCACCGGAGGCAGCGCGGTCTACTACACGGAAGCCATGGAAAAGCTGCGCGGATGCTGCGTAGTGGTATATCTTAAGGCATCCGTGGAACGGCTCCTGAGAAACATCCGCAATCTGGACAGCAGAGGCATCGCGCTCAAGCCCGGTCAGACCTTCGAAGACCTTTACGAGGAACGCTGCCCCCTGTACGAAAAGTACGCGGATATCACCATAGAAACAGACGGACAGACCCCCGCGAGCATCTGCAGGGAGATCCGGTCCCGGCTGCCATAGGCCCCTGACGCCGGGGCAGACCATCGGAGCAGGCCTGCCCGGCATCTACTTGCGATATTACTGGCTATCCTCCGCCCCTATGCAAAGAAGGCACGGAGTATAGCCCTTTTTTTCTGCCTCGGATCTGGTCATGGTCTCATAGCTTTTCGTGATGCTCGCGCAGCTCCTCCGGTGATACACCGACGAGTTTTCCGTGTACATGCACACATACGCCCCGTTAGGCAGACTGCCGGGCTTGCATATCCTGCACGCCGAGTACATGCTCCTTACCGAATTGGTAAGAATCAGTTCGCGGTCGCCGTCCACCATTGTGCTGCAGCCGGCGCGGTGATACCTTATGCCGCGCTTCGGAAAGATATATACGAGTTCGTCATCCTCGTCTGCTATCCCTCTGGATTCGCCGCAGAAAGGCCTGTACACGAGCCGCAGAAGCACTCCGTTCCCGGGGCGTTCTGTCTGTATCAGTACGTCGGTCTCTATGTCCAGACCGGAAGCGGCTATGGCGTCCACCGTGACCTCGGCTCTTGCAGCCATGTCCCTGAAAGCGGTCTCTTCCGCACCGGCCTGATTGATCAGGGAGAGCAGCATGCATATAGATATTATGAATACCGGCAGAGTGCACGCGGCGTCCACGAACAGCGAGCCCCTGTTATTGATAGATGAATGACTGCTCCACATTTCCTGTCCTCCTGCGGTGGACGAACGAGGCATTGAGGTCGAAACCGTAGGCATAGCTCTTGAACGAGAAGTTCGACCCGTCGATGCGGGTTATGTTGAGCTCCATGATGTCCATCAGCCGCGCAAGCTTCTCGCTCCTCGGTATCATGGCCAGCAGGATGCGCAGATATACTGCGTAGTCCAGTTTATCCACCTTTCCTCCGGCCATGATGGTCCTGACCTCTTCTATTGACTTCGCAGCGGCGGCCGCAGTCGAAACAAGCAGTTCCCCGGTCTCCGACAGATATTTCGCCTCGTTGACCGCGAACCTAAGAGAGAATAGACTCAGCTTGACCGCCTTGAGGTTCGCCTTGTCCGAGCGGTTTCCGTACAGTATGTATTCCGTTTCCAGTTCCAGATAGTTTTCCTTCGTATCGACCGCGTTGGAGCACATTGCTATTATGTATTCGTCCTCCAGAAGCGCGGAGAACGACAGCTCGAATATGCCTCCGGAGAACAGCAGCGAGATCCGCCTTCCGTATCCTAAAAGAGCGCTCGGGAGAGCCCTCGCCTCCTTTTCGGAAAGGGACCTGCCTCTGTTCCTGTCCGCGTCCTTCCCGAATTCCTTCTCCGCGGTCTGCGAGACGTCCTCTGCCTCTCCGGCCTCCTGAGCGCCTTCCTGGAGCCCGTCCATGAGCTCCGATATGCCTCCGTCCGAATGCGCAAGGATGTACTCCAGAACGTTGCCTTTCAATACGGCGGTACCGGGCGCAAGTCTTCTGATCTGCGTCCCGAACGCAGCGGTGTCCAGAGCAGGATAGCACTCCGCGCTGGCTTCCACAGCAACGGGAGATGGCTTCGCGACTGCCTTGCCGCCGACCAGCGAACCGTCTATGTAGAATTCCGAGAGTCTGGTCAGCAGAGCGTCGTCTCCCCTGACCGCGAACACTCCGTATCTTCTGAACAGATCCTTCTGGTATTCGGAAAGCACAGATCTTCCGGCGCTGGCGCACACGGTCTCAGCGATGCTTCTGGCCGCGTAGGCCGACGCTGTATTTATCATCATTACCACAGCCATGGACAGCGACGCCAGTATCATCAGAAGATACACGGTCGTAAAGCCCCTGCGGTCCGTTCCTGTCATTTTAAGTACCATCTTCCCCTTAAGATCTTTTCCGGCGGAAGCTTTCCGCCTTCGGTCAGTTCTATTGCGTACGCGGCATGCTCCGCGCTGCTCGTCTCCACTTTCTCGCACAGCTGCCCGCCGAGGCGGATCATGCCGGCGATGATGAGGATGACGAGAGGAATAAGCAGCGCCGCCTCCACCTGCGCGTTTCCTTCAGAACCCTGCGCGAAAAAGGTCCTTGAATACCCCGTTTACGAAATTGGTTATCTGCTTATTGAATATGATTCCTATGACGACAGCGATAGCTATCAGTATCGCGACCTGCACGAGCTCCATGCCCCTGTCGTCGCTGTTAAGGTCCAACATAAGACCGTTTAAAAATTTATTCATCTCTATTCCTTTCTACATACTTAAGAACGATGGAACGGCTGTTATCATTATCAGCGCCACCAGAAGCAGCACCAGCGGAAAGCACAGCTTCGTCTCCGCCTCGCTGACCTTCGCCTTGGCACTGGTGATCCGGAGCTTCCACATCCTGTCTCTTTCCTGCTCCAGTTTTCCGGCCAGTTCCGCGCCGCTTCCCGCGTGCTCGCACGCAAGAGACGCAAAGCGCAGAAGATCCTCCGAATCGGATGCCTTCGCGAACGCGTAAAGTTCGTTCACAAAGGATGTGTTTTTCTTTTCCGCTGCCATCTTTATGTCCCGGAAAGCCCGGTACAGAGGATTCCTGTCTTCCGCGGACTGCTCAGTTATCTTTGCGAAAGCGCTCTCCGCTATGAGCCCCGCGTTCAGGAGCAGTATCATGCGGAAGATCATGTTGGGGAGCTCCGCCTCCAGCTGGCTGCGCCTGTTTCTTAGGCGCTTTTCGGCTGCGTCGTCCCTGCTCATCCATATGAACGATGCCGCGAAAGCTCCTATGGCGATCACGTACACCGGCGCCTGTTTCTTTACTGCGGACCAGGAAAGCTCCGTCCCTTCCGCGCTGTCCGGAAGGGTAAGAGCGGAGCCGTCCGCGTTCGAACTGAGGTCTTCTTCCAGCTTTTCGGAGAGCGCCTCCAGACTTCTTTCGTAGTCCTCCGACGCAGGGTCGAAGCGTACCGTAAACTCGGACACCCTCGTATACTCTCCTGCTCCGAGCTGCACCGTGAGCACTACGTCCGACGGACCGTCCATACCGAGGCAGTCGATCTCCGTCTCCTGCCAGGTGAGCGTTACTCCGCCGGGGCCGTCCTGCGGAAATACCGGACCGTTCCTAAGCTCCTCCGCCAGCCATTCCTCGCAGGCATCGAAGAGCTCTTCCGCCTTCTAGATCGGAAGAGCACACGTCTGAAC